>JBBQXO010000359.1:0-1503 GCA_038209595.1 Chitinophagales bacterium | reverse complement strand
TATTTGTATAGAATCGAGCCCCAGATTATCTTGAAAATTTAAATCCGGTTCATAAAATTTATGATGCTTTGTAAAATTTTGCTTTGATACAAAACCTGCCAAATCCACCAGTACATTTCTTATACATTGTTCCGCAAACATGATTTAGGTTGCCATTGGTAAAGTAATAGTGAAGGTAGCACCATTATCATTCTTTACCCCTATTGTACCTCCATGTGCCTCAATAAATTGTTTTACTATGGCTAACCCAAGGCCCGTTCCGCCTCCTTTTTGGCTTGTAATAAAGGCATCAAAAAGTGTTTGCATAATTTGTTCAGGTATGCCGGGACCACTATCTTTAATTACAATGTTTACGTTTTCATTTTCTACCGATGTTGAAACGGATATGCTTGCATCCTTTAAATCCAGATCCTGGATGGCATCAACTGAGTTATTAACAAGATTCATAAATACCCTTTTCAACTTACTGGCATCACCTAAAACATACAAATCCTCATTCAATGACTGTTTCAAATTTATTGGCAGAATGGCTCGTTTGCTATTAGCCAATGCTATACCCTCTTTAATGAGACTGCCCAGGTTTACCCTTTCCTTTTTCAATGGAGATTCATTAATAAAATCTAAAAAATCATCGAATATTTCGGCTGCTTGTTCACCACATTGTTCTACCATTTCCAGCAAGGGATTATCTACACCATCGCCCCGCATTAATTCTGTAAGGATAGGGATATTTTTTATAGGCGTTCTTAAATCATGCATTAACATTCCCATTGCTGTGCCGATGGCCGATAATTTTTCTTTTTTTATTAACTCTTCATACAACTGTGCATTGCGGATAGCTTTTGCTGCATTTTGAACAAACAATCTAAGCAGGTAAAGTTTTTCAGTTTTTAACTGTGTATTCTTTTTTAGTACTGCAAAAACAGCATACTCTTCCATTTTGGCAAAAATTATTTCATCAATTTGCATCACATCATTATGATTGGCATTTGCAGAATTAATTTTTTGATTTAATTGCGAAAGGTTGATTTTCTCTTCCAAGGCACCAATGGAAAATAATTTTTCATACTGATTGTTTTCCATCTTACCCATTACAGCCATATCTGTTTCGATGTACATGGCTAATTGATCCAGGATATTTTGAAGTAAGGTATTTAAATGATTTTCTGATATGGAAAGATTGGCAATGATATTAATCAATGTCTCCAGGTTTCTAAGTTTATTATAATCGTTTACCCCTTTTATGGCAAGTTGCAATATTTCTTCAGTAGCATAAGGTTTACAGTGGTAACCTACATTTTGCCCGGCTTTTGCAACAATATCCTCTATTAATTTATCGCTAAATGCTGTAACTATTACAATCTCTACTTTAGGGTCAACTTCTTTTATTCTAATGGCTGTTTCCAAACCATCCCAACCCGGCATCCTCATATCTAAAAAGATCAATGCATAAGGATTTTTATCTTCAATTGACAATTTTACTTTTTCAAATCCTTCCATTCC
>JBBQXO010000358.1:0-1511 GCA_038209595.1 Chitinophagales bacterium | reverse complement strand
GTTTAATTATACCATGAACAAGAACTGAGAGAATAGAGCTTTTGGTAAATGGTACCACTCCACAATAACAGGCCAGTTAATTTCCATTTTCAAACGCCGTAAAGCCTTTTGTATAAACCATCAGTGCAACCGATGTTACATGCCGATTCCTTTGATTGAGGCTACTCTTTTTACTTTAACATTTAATTGTTCGTCCTGCTGAATAGTTTTGGCGATTAAGGCTTCAATTGCCAGTTTGGATTTGTGCAAAGCAGCCACCGATGCCTTCTGCAATTTTTCTAAAGTTTTTGCATCTTCTTCACCCCCACATTCTTTTAATTCATTAACCGGAACAATAAGTAAATTAATGGTATTTACAATTCTGTCACGCTGGGCAATCAGGTTTTTAATGGCTTTAATATTCCTGTCAATTTGGTGTAGGAGCTTAACCTGGTCTTTATAGCGAAGGGCATACCAGGCTATTTTTACAGCAGCAGCTTTATCGTCAGTACCTCTTTCGAAGCCAACAGCTTTCTTAATCTTCAGCGGCATCTCTACCTAAAGTGCTGCTTTAGCTTTTACCAGTTAATGGAACAAACCCGTATTATAGATACCGGTATACTCCATGCAAAATAGCGTTTGTTCATCCAGCAATACATTGTGCTTTTGCAATCAGGCTTGCATTTTTTTGAATCCTTCTGGCTTTTGGGTAAACTTCTCATGAAGAAAAATAGATGGATCGTCAGCTTTAACTAATGCAGCACCAAACCATGTTTTTGAAATGTCCAGTCCAACAAATTTTTTAAATAACCTGATCATGTTTTTAAACATTTAAAATGTGAATGAATCAACCTGATTTTTGAAGTAATCAAGACCTTAATAATTGGACTGTTATTCCCTATTTTCTATTTGATTCTCAGTTCAAAAAACCAGCATAAGAGTAGAACTTGCAATAGACCTAAAAATCTTGCAGGACGATAATTCGCTTATGCTGGAGGTTGGTTTATTGAATGTAAGTTACCCACATTTCCCAATTAATTCACAAAGAAAAAAGTAGCAAAAAAGTAAAGTAGTAATAATAGTAATATATTTATGAAAATATTAAAATACAAATCTAAAGGCAGGGCGGGACGTCGTTATCTTCGGCTGCGGTTCGCTATCAGCAGGGGTTATGGCAGACGATTTTCTATTTGGATTTAAGTTGTTAACTTCATCATTAGTTTTTCAATCAGCTTCTTTCGCCGGGCAGACAGTTATAAAATCGCCACCTGCGCCAAGCCTTATCCGTGTGTGTATTGAACTGATTCAGATGTAATATTAGAATCAGGTGTTGCCACAAATTATGTATTCTTATTTATCGAAAACCCTGCATCATTATTTACCGACAACTTTGCATCATTATTTACCGACAACTTTGCATCATTATTACCGAAAACCCTGCATTGTTATTTAACGTTTACACCTTCCGACCGAAAGGACTGCCAAAGATTAATTATCCCATCATACTTGCGGCAAAATCCTCCTGAAATCAA
>JBBQXO010000357.1:0-1514 GCA_038209595.1 Chitinophagales bacterium | reverse complement strand
CCTGGAATAAACAGTTGAATAAAATTGTAGTCAGTGGCGGAACCGAAACTGAAAAGACACTTTTTTATACCGCTGCTTATCATGCTGCTGTGATGCCAAGAAATAAAACCAATGATAGCAAATGGTTTGATAAAGATGTGCAGGTGTGGGATGATCATTTGGCGGTTTGGGACACCTGGCGTACGCTGTATCCTTTAAAAGTGTTGACCGATCCTTCGATGGTAACTGGCACCATACAATCGTTTATTGCAAGGCATAAAAAGACCGGACATGTAAAAGATGCTTATGTAGCCGGCAGGGAAATGAGCATAGAGCAAGGAGGAAATGATGTGGATAATATCATAGTGGATGCTTATGTGAAAGGAGTAAAAGGTGTTGACTGGAATGAAGCGTACAAGCTCATCAAGTTTCATGCAGACAGTGGCCGAAATGGTATTAGTTATAATAAAGGTCCCGATAGTAGCACTATGTACAAAGAATTGGGATGGATACCTGCCGGTAAAATGAGTAACTCGGTTACCCTTGAATATGCATACAACGATTTTTGCGCTGCTCAAATGGCCAAAGGTTTAGGTAAAATGGAGGACTACAAAAAATACCTGGAGCGTAGCGGCAAATGGATTAATCTCTGGAACCCCGATGCGGAAAGCGATGGCTATAAAGGTTTTATTGTGCCCAAAAGATTGGGGAGTGGTTTCGTACCAATTGATTTAAAAAAGAACTGGGGTTCGTGGAAAGATTATTTCTATGAAGGCAGTTCATGGACCTACTCCTATTTTGTTCCACATGATTTTGAAAAGCTAGTGGAGTTAACAGGGGGGAAAGAAAAGTTCTCAGCAAAACTAAAGCATGCTTTTGAGCAAGATTTAATAGACTACGGCAATGAACCCGCTTTCTTAACAGTACATGCTTTTCATTATAGCAATCGGTCAGATTTGGCGAGTTATTATGCCCGAAAAGTGATGGCCCGTTTTACAGAATTGGGAGGCAAAGAAAATGATGACAGTGGTGCCATGAGCAGTTGGTATATTTTTTCTGCAATGGGTTTCTTTCCCAATGCCGGGCAAAACATCTATTATTTAACCGGGGCTACTTTTCCTGAAATTACACTCACCCTTGGCAATGGTAAAAAATTAAAAATCATTTCAAAGAATGTATCTGATAAGAATATCTACATACAGTCTTGTTCCATCAATGGTAAAAAGCTGGATACATCCTGGTTTACCCACAAGAATATTGCAAACGGCGGAAGGTTGGAATTTGTGATGGGGGATAAGCCAGCCAATCAATAAAGGGCATCTCTGGAAACTTACCTTTTCCTCTCTTTTGTTGAAGACCCCAAATTTTTCGGGTGAGAGGAATTAAAGGTGAGGTCAAATAAAAAAATGAGTTTTTAGAGATGCCCTAAATAAACATAACATAGAAAACGAATAATTATGCATAAGGTATTTTTAATTTCTATATTCTTTTTTACGTCCGGTACCGCTATCGCAAAAGATTGGATTATAAGTAAT
>JBBQXO010000356.1:0-1581 GCA_038209595.1 Chitinophagales bacterium | reverse complement strand
ACAGGATGTAGGGCGCAGGCTCGGGGGTGTTTTTCGTGAAGCAGCCACGCTTGCTGATCAGTTTGGCGATCATCGGGTATTTAATACCGCCATCCATGAAGCATACATTATGGGGAGCACGGCCGGTATGAGTGCTGTCGGAGTAAAACCCATAGTAGAAATTCAATTTGCTGATTATATCTATCCCGGGTTCAATCAACTCGTATCGGAACTGAGTAAAAGCTGCTACCTCACACAAGGGAAATTTCCCGTGGGGGCGCTGATTCGTATTCCCTGCGGCGCTTATGGCGGTGGCGGGCCTTATCATAGTGGCAGCATTGAGTCTACTTTGCTGAGTATAAAAGGCATTAAAGTGGTTTATCCAAGTAATGCTGCTGATATGAAGGGACTGATGAAAGCGGCCTTTTACGACCCCAATCCGGTGATCATGCTCGAGCATAAGGGTTTGTACTGGAGCAAAGTGCCGGGTACAGAAGGCGCTAAATGTCCCGAGCCTTCCTCTGATTATGTGGTACCACTTGGCAAAGGCAGGGTGGTATTGTCCGCAAGGGCAGAGCAGGTGAAAAACGGGAACAGTTGCTGCATTATTACGTACGGTATGGGGGTTTACTGGGCGCTTGCCGCAGAAAAAGCCTACCCGGGACAGATCGAAATCATTGATTTAAGAACCTTGAATCCACTGGACGAAGCCTTGGTGGAAACTACCGTAAAGCGGCATGGCAAATGCCTGATTTTGACCGAGGAGCAACAAACCCACGGTTTTGCCGAAGCCTTGGCAGGACGGATGCAAAAAAGCTGTTTCCGCTGGCTCGATGCCCCGGTAGAAGTACTCGGAGCACTCGATTTGCCGGCAGTGCCCATAAACCTTGTATTGGAAAAAGCCATGCTACCCAATGCGGAGAAACTGAAAGCAAGGCTTGGTGATCTTTTGGGTTGGTAATTTGGGAGAGGGTATCTATCCGGATTTTATAGTGGCTTGATTTTTAGCACTTATATTATATGTACTAAAATAGATTTGTATTTTTTTCATTATAAAATTTTTCTCTTAATGTAAAGGTCAAATCGTTTATATATATTAAATCCGGAGTTTCAGGAAGAGAGGAAATTTCAAAAGCCTCTTCCATTTCAATTCGGAGTTTATCGGACATTTTCAAAAGTTCTTCATACTCGTATTTTCCTGATTTTATTTCCAACAAAAATTCTCTATTGGGTCGTTTTACAATTATTTTACTTTCCCGACCAATTTCGCAAGCCATATCCAATAGCCTGAAAACATGCATCATGTTTTTAGCATCATAATTTTTTCCGTGATCCTGCGTATTTTTATAACGTTCTACATTTCGTTTGCCAACCCATTGCCAATACTCTTTATACTCTTTACAATAAGTTGAATATCCATCTCTATTGAAATATAGTAATGTTTCTTGTTCAGATTCCCTTGGGATAGAACTCAAACAAACATCATTTGCATCTTCGTGACGAATTATTCCATTAAATTCCGCATTTTCATTGTAAAATAATCCATAAAGATCCTTCATGTGGGGGATATTAATTAATCCGCAATGTTGCTGTTTCCAACCT
>JBBQXO010000355.1:0-1583 GCA_038209595.1 Chitinophagales bacterium | reverse complement strand
AAACGTATGTACACTTATTTCTACCGGCTGCTCGACAGGTATGAAAAACCTATAACGGCTTTAGCCATTTTTACAGATGATAACCTCAGCTACAAGCCCGATAGCTATCATTACGAGTTTATGGGCACCAAGCAGATGTATACGTTTAATACTTACAAAATATTGGAACAGGATGAAAAAGCCTTGTCACAAGATACGAATCCATTTGCCTTAGTGGTGTTGACAGTATTAATGGCCATAAAAAACAAAAAAACCAATGATGAGGATTTACTGAAACTGAAAACAGATTTATTCCGTAGCATGTATGCCCGCAATATGGACAAAACCAGCATGCGGGCACTAGCCGGTTTTCTAAAAATGTATGTGCATTTTTCAAAGCCGGAAAGCTACCGTATCTTTAATAACGAAATAAAGACAATCACCAATAATAATATCACCATGGGCATAGAAGAACTGGTATTGCACCTTACCGAGCAAAAAGGAATTGAGAAAGGCCTTGAAAAAGGTAAAGTAAAAGAGGTACGCAACCTAATTACAAAACTAGGGTTATCAGATGAGCAGGCAGCCGATGTGGCCGGAGTTACTATAGAATTTGTAAAACAGGTACGGGTAACTTTAAAGGAACAATAACTTGTAGAAGGTTACTTTATAACATCGCTAGTGCTTGCCTGAGATCTTTTCTTTTGTTAATGAAATGCATGAAAATTGGGATAGAATACCTTTACCCCACATAACAGATAGGCCTTATTATTGCTTTTAGGGCATGGATAATTCTTACGATTTCATTGGTCATGTAAGCCAAGCAGTAACCATTGTGGGGTGCTTTAATATTAGTTAAAGCCAATAAAGCGGGTACATTTGGTGCACCTACCCTTACACTCGTACTTGCCTCAGAAACCAAATTTAAATCTTTTTTTGCGAATCGCAGGCTCTCGGAATCGAACGTCGTCGAAAAAACAATATTTAACCCACATTGCAGTTATCCGTCTACAAATCCATACTGGGCTTGATTTTCAGTTTTTTTGAGTTTCGGCGGGGGGACTTTGCTTTTTTTCGTGTAAATGGTTTGTGCTTGAATTTTAGTGCTTCATAAATTTTAGCATCGGCTTCAATTGGCTCGCTGCATTGGCGAATAATGAAGGGTTGGTCAAATTCATTGGTGAGATTTGTAGTTACCAGCTTTTGAATATTCATGGTACGTACAATATCTTTCCACTGTGTGTTGATACCTTTTGCTTTAGTTGATGCCGGATAGTGTTTACCTTCCAGTAAGCCAATAAACCCAAATGCAAGTGCGCCATGTCTGTATTTTGCTTTGGTAAACAAGATCACAAAAAGGTGGGAGTGATGGTTTTTTGCATATTTGTCAGATGAAAAAAATCGCGGATCATCAATAAAATTTCTAAATGAATGATTACTTTTACGCTATGTCATTACAACGGGAATCAAATACAGCAATCAGTTGTTTAGGAATATCACAAAACAGCCATTACAAATCATCCATCTTCACTTATGAAAAAGTACGATATCCTATGGAAAGGCATCATTGAAGATATGCCTGTCTTTTTTATCCTGTTTTTCTT
>JBBQXO010000354.1:0-1654 GCA_038209595.1 Chitinophagales bacterium | reverse complement strand
GTGCATCGTAGGTACTACGATTCCACTCGGGGCCACTATGCACAGCAAAATGTTTGGCACAGGCAGATGCTTTCAGGTATTTTGGGTCATTCCCTTCAAGACCATGTACAAATGCTTTGCCCAGTTGCCCGGTTAAGTAGGGGTCTTCGCCATACGTTTCCTGTCCTCTGCCCCAGCGTGGATCCCGAAATATATTTACATTGGGTGTCCAGTAGGTGAGCCCTAAGTAAATTCCAGTTTTACCTTGTCTTTTTGAATCATTAAAAATTGCACGCCCTTCAATGGCGCAGTAGTCGGCCATGGTCTGCATAGACGCTGTATCCCAGCCAGCAGCCATACCGATAGCCTGCGGATAGCTTGTAACATTGTAAGGACTACGGGCCACTCCATGCAAGGTTTCGTTCCACCAGTTATAAGCAGGAATACCAAGGCGTTGGATAGCAGGTGCATTGTTTACCATTTGGCCAATTTTTTCCTCAAGGGTTAATAATGCCACCAGGCTGTCTACCCTTGTTTCAATTATCAGCGATGGGTTTTGAAAAGCGTAAGCAAAATATTTCTGCTGTGCGCCGGCAATAAAATGCAAACCTGTTGTTAGTGTTAGCACCGCAATTGCCACTTTGGAAAAAGGTTTAAAGCGATTTGAATGTCCTGTTTTATTCATACTTTTTATTTTATTGCTTAGAAGCATTAGCTAACAACTACCGCTCAGTGCTTATAATCTACCTATAGCGATTGTTGCTATCAAACTTTATATTACCCTGCATATTTGAACCAAACGAAAGCCAATTACCATTACTTTCATACTGGATGTTTTTTATTCTTTACCTGCAATGCCAATAAAAAGTGTGCCTTTGGGTTTTATTATTTTTCCGGCAAATGTGTATGGCCTATCCCCAAAATTTACCACCACCTTTTTACCCGAAGAAAAAACAGATTCCTGCACTGTATGGTCGGCCGTTACAAAGCGATGTGATACCAATTCATCGTACCCAATTTGCTGTAGCCATGGCGCTACTTTTTTATAACTTTCAACAAAGGTATTTTTATAGGCTTCCCACCGCTCCCTGTCAAGATTCCACAGCGGCGCATTGCCATATAAAATATTAAACAAATCTTTTTTCCACCAAATTTCAGGCGTGTGGTGATTGCCATCTTCCCAACGCCATGAACTTACGATGGCATCATGGTACACCAAATCATACAAGGGCACTCTTGTGTATTCATTGATAGAATATTTTAAGTAGGTATCAGGAGCCACTCTTGTGCCAAGCATCTGAGATGGCTTTGGATTGCTCTTCCAATCTCCGTTCCAGTAAATAGTTCCTTTCTTAACAACGTCAGATCCAAACCAGGTGCGCTGCAAAGTCATCATACCATGGTTGTACACCGTATGCGAACCCAAATAATCTGCACCCCACTCTCCCCCTAAATACTGACCATATTTATCTGTGACCATTTTATGATTTGCAATGACCGCTTTGGCAAACTGCTCCCGGGTAAGTGGGTTAGTTGCTGAGTAGTCTTCAAATAAACCATTGGCCTGGTACACATCTAAGAAATAGGTTTCATGTGCATATTCTTTTAATTCCCGGTCTATTCTTTTAATCATTTCAGGCCGGATAGCAACAGGATTACTGGTGTGACCAAATTG
>JBBQXO010000353.1:0-1684 GCA_038209595.1 Chitinophagales bacterium | reverse complement strand
ACCTATTGCCCATAATATTGATTTACCCCAATGCTTATGGTGCAAGCCAATGGAAATTAATTGCAGTTTTTCTTTTGGTATTATGAAAAAGCATAGAAAACCAACCAACCCAAATATCAATAATTCCCTTGCCATCATTTGCCCATCATTTAATTGATTACCTATGAAGTGTTTGAAAATGAGGTTGATGCATGTAATCCCAAATAATGAAATGATTACTCCTAAAAGAGTGAATGGATTGTAGAATTTTGATTTCATACCACAAATTTTTTATTTAATAAAAACTAGTTTCTTTTTTTGCTAACGGTAGCAAAACCCTATTACGCTGAGATGGCACTAAAACTTTCAAATACAAAGCAGTATACCGGGTTCGGCCTTCGGACCAATGAGTAATTTTTTGTATAGGCTAAAAACGTCGGGCACTTTTGATACATCGCATAGCCTTGGCGTTTTGACTGCTCTTTCTTAAGAGCAATGTAACTGAAGCAACAAAACCTTTTGTTATCATTGACGTATTTATTTCCATTTCATCTATAAAGTCCGGCAGCATTGTCGGCTCCCCGTATAACTTCACCGATGTAATTCATAGCTTTATGATAAGTTTCAATTCCGTGGCCAACATTGCTAAATATTTTTATTCCTTTTAGAGCAGCCAGATGAGTTTTTGCATTGTCAATAGATTTTTGAAAGGGAAATAATAAGTCTTGATCGCCTTCCAAAAGATAGGTACTAACCTTCATTTCCGCCAACTGATTGTCCATATAATATGGCTTTTGCGTTCTGTCTTTAAAACGACTGATGGCAAAAACCCCGTAGGCAACCAACAATTCCTTTGCGCCCTCCAATAAGTAGTGCGTAGATTTTGAAAAAATAACTCTATCAAAAAACCTGCTTACATTCCTGGCACTCGGCCTTACTATGGGCAAGAGGTTGTAATAAAGATTTTTAAATGACAATGAGAATGGCTGCAAGCACCCGGGGTTAAGTAAGAACGCACCTTGTATTTTCTCTGGCTTCACGATTCCTAACTTCATACATATCAGTCCACCAAAAGAAGCCCCGGCTACAAAAGCCCTTGTCAATTTTTAAAAGCTCCAATACTTCCGCTGCCCAGATACCATAATCCAGTGAATCAATATCAGGTGTTTCTCCATCGCTTAAATTTGGTAAGCCATTTGTTTCCACCATAAATATTCTCAGCTTATAAGTTAAGTTATCAAGTCCTTTATCTAAATCCCAAATTAAAGAAGTTGTTCTTGCACCGGGAAAGATAACCAGGGTTTCCAGTGTAGTATCCCGGCTATTGAGTGCCCACACCTGGGTTAGTCCTAACGCTGTTTTTATTTTAATTTGCTCATACTCTCTTCCGTTAGCTAACTCTAATTGGTTTACCCAACCTTTGAACCAGGCTACATCATTCTCTTGATCTTTAAAAAAGGATTTCCTCTTTATTTGCATTGTTGACTTTCTTTCCGTTGGGGGCTTACAAAGCGATTACTATATTAACTATTATTGGTTCTGCTACATTTGCCAGGAACGCTGTCGTATTATTACTTTTCAGTTGCTTTTAAAACCTCCGAGACTGACACCAGTTTAATACCGGAATTAAATTTCATTAATTCGTTCAGAACAGCGGTATGTCCGGATCCAAAAATGATCATTATTTTTTCTTCCTTCCCATTTA
>JBBQXO010000352.1:0-1727 GCA_038209595.1 Chitinophagales bacterium | reverse complement strand
TGGGCGGTTGATACCAAAAAAAGCATTACCCATACAGCAGGCAATGCAAAATACTTAGCTACAAAATTTAATAAACTATAAAATTTTTGCATATTGAATTATTTTAAACTCTTTTTCATATTGGATACAATACACTTCTTTACCATTTTCTAACCCATTAAATATTATGTAATTTATTCCCTTATCCCTCTTGATCTCTTTTATAATTTGAAAATTCTTATGGCTACCGATTTATGTATATTCAATGCTAGCACTTTTGCGTAAAGTAAAGTTGCCCTATTTGACTATTTACAAGGTAAGATTTTCCATAATTCATTTATACTCCTAAGTATTTCATTATTTAAGTTGAATGAGTACTGGCTTTGCGTCTTTTGAAAGTTTATAGGAGGCAGTAGTAGTTTTACCATCCTTTGTTACAGTTACTTCGTATTTCCCAAGATGCCCGTTACCTTCCACTTTACCCTCTCTATTTGTGGTGCAAGTAATATTGGTTTTCCACTTATTGTTTACCCATTCACGCCAGATAGCTGCATTAGGTTTAGGCGACCAATCAGCACGAAACATAGCAGCATCAGGCTTCCAATGTTTACTTTGCCAAAATCCCCAAATGGTAAAACCTGTAACTACCGGATGGCTATAGCAGGCAATTAAAAAATCTCTTGTATAATCAGCCTGTAAATTTTCATCAAGCATATTAATGTCAAATTCAGTTATCTGTACAGGCAATCCTATTTCTTTAAACATATCAAGATCGGAAATTACTTGCTCGGGGTTGCGTGGCTGTCTGCCTACATGCCCCTGTATTCCAATAGCCTCAATGGGCGCTCCATTGGCTCGAAGCATAGTAATTGTATCGAGGTAAGATTTTATATTCCTTGGGCTTGCAATGCTATTGAGCATGCTATATTCATTGATAAACAATTGCGCATCAGGGTCAATTTCTTTAGCTAATTGAAACCAGCGAACCGTTTCATTAGAAGGTAAGTATTTCAGGAAATCTCTTTCGTGCAACAGTTCATTAATTACATCCCAGGCAATAACCCGCCCTTTGGTATAAGCCATTTTGGTACGTATATCTTCTTCAATAATCTTTCTAAATACTGCCGTGTCTTTTTCAGCAGTTTCTTTTGCTATGCGGGGTGAGAATTTAAACCCCGGCCAAACAAGGTTATGTCCACGCTGACGAAAGCCATTTTGCTCCAACCACTCAAAGGCCTTTTTGGTTTCCGCCTGTTTTTCGGGCCCGGCACTCCATCTTGGCCATTTAAAGCCGTTTTCAATTACTGCTGTATTGAAAAATTCTTTAAAAATGCGTTTATAATTTTTTGAATCTTGGGAATCATTGGCCAAGGTTGCTTCATTGGCCGCTGTGCCCCATATAAATGCAGACTCAACCATTTTCACTTCTACTTTTGCACCTGCAACAGGTTTACCATGTGCATCTACTACATTTATCTGTATTGGTGCAGTTCTAATAGAATCTATTCGCTTTAATGCTTCATTTCTCCAGGATGCATTTGCTTCCCGACCCTTGTAAGTAAAACGCGTAACCGGCATTTGAGCAAAGGTTGCCTTATTTTCAAAATTCCAAAGTTGTAGGTTGGTTATTTCTACTTTTTGCGCAAGCGCCGCATAAGAAAAACATACAGCGGCTTCACCCACTTCCATATCACGGGCTGCCACAAATGAGATATCCATATTTTTCCATTCGGGCCCTGCACTTAAAT
>JBBQXO010000351.1:0-1866 GCA_038209595.1 Chitinophagales bacterium | reverse complement strand
ATAATTGACATTAGCCATAAAGGCAAATTGTCAAAGTAATTTAAACCTATTTGCCAGTCCTGATTTTTAAACGCAAGCCAAACTATGATTGGTAAAAAAGCAAATCGTAATAATCCGAATGCAGGTATAGATACTACTGTATTTATAACTGTTCTTGAAAATTTTTTCTGAACCCTTTTTCGCAATTGAAATTTTGTTTCCAGCAAAAAGAGTAGCAAATTAATTAGTACTAATATTGGGATGCCAACCTTATCGAAAATAGAGTGTATCATATCTATTTGGTGTTACTCATAACTATGTTTTCCTGCACTCCATCCAGTCTTTTCAAGGTAAGTTTTTCCTGATTGTAATGCTTCATTTTCCAGTTGGGTACCCATAGAATCGTTCCAGCGATTTAGGTAACCAAACAAGCTAATAACCCCCAAGATTTCTACAATTTCTCCATCATCCCAATGCATTCGAAGATTAGCTGCTACTTCATCTGTTACAGCATTTGGAACAGTGCTGGCAGCAATAGCAAAATCAAAAGCCACTCTTTCTGCATCATTAAAGGCGGGATCAGTTTTATATTCCCAAATATTATTCAGCTTATGCTCATCGGCTCCATACCGTTCAGCAGCACGGATGGTGTGCGCCTGGCAATACATGCAACCTGCAACATAGCTGGATAGATAACCGATTAACCGCTTTAGCGAACTGGTTACCCTGCCTTCATTTTTCATGACGGCCATATTAAGATTTACGAAAGCCTTTGCAATAGCTGGTCTGCGCTGCATGGTGAGCACACTGTTTGGGCAAAAGCCAAGTGTTTCATTAAAGAATTGCACTAACTCTTCCAACTCGGGGTTGCTAACGGTTGATAAAGGTTGTACTAAAGATTTTTGCATGTAATAAAATGTATTAGTAAAATAAAACAAATGGGTTGAGTAATTAATCGTGTCTTAATTTTTCTCCTTCACTTTTTTTCGGATGTAAAGTTATATCCTTGTTTAATCCCATTTCCTTTTGTTTTTCCGGAGAAGAGTTTTCAGGAGTTATACCAAATCGCAGCATCCACGAACGAATGCCTGTTTTGGCCTCCTTCCATAAATTAGTGGGTGGTTTATAATCATAAGCTCTCCATTTACCGGGTAATACTTTCCCTTTCTTTGTAACAAATATTTCAAAATCGCTTACCCATTTATTAAATGTTTGCATAAACGGTTCATCGTTTACCACATGCTCCGACTGGTTATCGCTGTATTTTTTACCCTTGCCCGATGTTGCATGTGCCCAAAGTTGTTCGGGTACTTCTATTCCGCCATAGCGGCACTGCCAAATTAAAGGAGCATAGGCATTTTTATCATCATCAAAAATTTCGGCATCTCCATCAAAATAATTTTTATGTTTCAATATTTTCGGAACATTATTTTCATCCATCTCATCGCCACCTTCATCACCATAACAAAAGAAACCTGCAGTTCTGCCTTCCAAATGATTCACACTGAGTTCTTCCCATAAAGCTGTGTGTTCTAACGCCATGGCTTTTTCGGGGTCTTTATGGTCTATTAGATTCTCATCCGGATTTCCCCCGTTCATACATACAAGCCTGTCAAACATTAGTTTTAAATTAGAAGAAGGCGCATACCAATTGATGGGACCAATAATTGCCCATGCATCAGCCATATCCAACCTTGCATATAAATCCATGTCCCACATTAAATCAGGCTCCATCCAACTATTTTTTTCGTAACAATTACAGGGCCATACGCACAATGCCATCGACGTAGAAACGCAGGCATTGCAACTTTGAATTTTCGACCTGCCATAAGCATTACCCAAGTCTTCATAATCAATTTCCCAATCCTTGGGCAACATCTCCGCCAT
>JBBQXO010000350.1:0-1986 GCA_038209595.1 Chitinophagales bacterium | reverse complement strand
AAAAAATTAAAACTACAATAATGAAAACAATTAAATTTTTAATGGCTGGCTTTGTACTACTATCCTTACTTTCTGTTGGTTGCAAATCAATGAATAAATCGCAAAAAGGAGCAGTGATAGGTACTGGTGCTGGTGGTGCTGCAGGGGCTATTATTGGCAGGGCATCCGGGAACACAGCCCTTGGTGCAATCATAGGTGCTACAGCAGGTGGAGTAACCGGTGCCATTATTGGACGCCAGATGGACAAACAGGCTGAAGAGATGCAAAAAAATATTCCTGATGCTAAAGTAATCAGGGTTGGAGAAGGAATTGTAATTGAATTTAACAGCAATATATTATTTGGTTTCGATCAATCAGACCTAACACCTGAAGCCAAAACGAATCTTGACAAACTTGTTGTAATCCTGAACAAATATCCGGAAACAAATATTGAAGCTCAGGGACATACGGACAGCAAAGGATCTACCAGTTATAATCAGGCTTTATCTGAAAGAAGAGCCTCGACCGTTTCCTACTATGTTACCGGTAACGGAATCACTGCTTCACGACTTAGCATTAATGGGTTTGGAGAAAGCTTGCCTAAGTATCCAAATTCGACTGCAGACGGACAAGCTCAAAATCGCAGAGTAGAGTTCCTCATTTCTGCCAATGAAAAAATGAAAGCAGAAGCAGCAAAAGAAGCGGCTAATGGCAAATAATTGAAATGAATAATACTTTAAATAAAAAAAATTAAATTCAAATAAAATGAAAAAAATAATCGGTCTGTTAACTATCATGACATTAGGAATAATGTCTTTACAGGCACAGGAAACAACTAGAACTTCTGGTAAAACAAGTTTCGGTATTCGAGGAGGTGTAAACTTTCAAAATATCAATGGTAAAGATATGAATGACAATAAACTGGATAATGATATTTTGACTGCTTTTCATGGAGGCATTACAGTTGATATTCCTTTAGCCACTGATTTTTATTTTCAAACAGCTTTACTTTATTCCATGAAAGGGGCTAAATCGAAAAATGCTTTTCTTGGTCAACCCATAAACAGTGAAGTAAATATTTCGTATATAGAAATACCGCTCAATCTGATTTATAAGCCAATGCTCGGAAATGGTCACATGCTTCTCGGATTTGGTCCTTATGCAGCCCTGGGAGTAAATGGAAAAGTTAAGTATAGTGGAGGCAATTCGAGTGTGGACAGAGATATAAAATTCCAAAACAAAGTATCGTTGACGGATGCCAATAATGTAGCTTACATAAGACCAGTTGATGCCGGAGCCAATCTTTTGATAGGGTATGAATTTGCAAGTAACTTTTCTTTTCAGTTAAATGCTCAATTAGGTCTACTAAACATCAACCCGGAATATGAAGTGGCTGTCAATGATAGAACTGCTGCCAAAAACACAGGATTTGGTGTATCACTGGGCTACAAATTCTAAAAGGATTCTTATAATTAAATTTGTTTTCCTTATTTTTTCAATAATAATTTCTATTAATAAAAGAGATTAAATAATTACCTGACAAACCCAAATAACGAAAATCTATAACATACCCAAACCTGGAGAACATAAAGATTGATTTAATAAAAACACAAGACCGTCCACATTAAGCTGGGCGGTCTTATGTTTTTAAGGATGGACCAAATGACAACCACTTCTTTGGAAACTGTTTGCCTGAATTTCATCAAAAGCTGGCCGTGTTTCCTGATAAAGCCCCCCTTTCTTCTACCTACGCCTATTTGCTGTCTATGTAAATGTAAACCTGTTTGAAATTGTTTGCGGGACAGCAAATACCTAGCTTTAGATTGATTGTTTTTCCATTGGTTAATTTACCTCCAATATAAAATGTTCGACCATTGTCTTTACCATTACTCCATTCCCAGCCGGGAACCACAGCCTTAAGTAATTTTACCCATTGATCAAATATCCGGTCGGCATCTTCCTCTGCAATTGAACGTACAATATCGGCTGAATAGCTATAAAAGGTGC
>JBBQXO010000349.1:0-2004 GCA_038209595.1 Chitinophagales bacterium | reverse complement strand
AAAAGAGTAAAGATTGGTAACACGTGGCGGGACTAAAAATTACGAATATAAAATGCGCAACTTAAAACTAAAATAATAATCAATGAAAACGTATAAATGGGGAATAATAGGTACAGGGTTTATTGCACAAAAGATGGCAGATGCCTTATTGTTTTTACCAAATGTAAAACTTGCAGCCGTTGTATCCCGATCAAAGGATACAGCAAATATCTTCGCTGCAAAATATAATTGCAAGGGATATGGCAACTATGAAGATATTGCAAATGACCCTGAAATTGATATTGCTTACATAGCAACACCCCATAGTTTGCATCTGGAAAATACCCTTATGTGCCTGTCTAAAGGAAAACATGTTTTGTGTGAAAAACCATTTGCGGTTAATGGGTCTGAAGTTAGAAAAATGATTGAAGCCGCTTCCCGGAATAATGTTTTTCTGATGGAGGCACTTTGGACAAGGTTTAATCCCCGCATTATAAAAGCAAAACAGGTAGTTGATTCCGGGCGATTGGGAAAAATAAAATTGATCAGAGCCGATTTTGGTGAACGAAAACCGGTCGCCTTAAATAATAGGTTTTATAGCAAAGAATTAATAGGTGGCTCCTTACTCGATATGGGGATCTATCCATTATTTATTGCCCAGTTGTTTATGGGTAAACCAAAGTCCATACATGCTGTTGCTGGTTTTGCATCCACAGGTGTTGATACCAATTGCAGTTTTACACTAGGGTATAACGATGATTCCCTTTCTGTTATCTGTTCCACAATGCTGGCTGAAACTGATAATACCGTTACCATATACTGCGAAAAAGGAACCATATATTTCAGCAAATTTGTTTATGCTCCGGAGAAAATAGTGGTAGTGCCGTTAGATGGTGAGTCTGAAGATATAACAGTAGAATTATCAGGGAATATTTACAATTACGAAGCTGCGGAAGTTGTTAGCTGTCTTGAGCAAGGTTTAACTCAAAGCGTAATGTGGGGTTGGGAGGATAGCCTTTTACTCATTGACACTTTAGATGAAATCAGACGTCAGATAGGGTTGGTTTTTGAGGGGCATGATCGTTAGGTAATCCTGATTTTTATTCTATTTTCTCAACACACAAAAACGTAAAAAATTTAAAAATGAAACAACACTTTTCTTTAATCATCCTGCTAAGTTTGATTACCAGCCTTGCAAATGGGCAGTCAATGGATAAACCTTTTCGTCAACCGGTTTTTGAAGAAGGCGATAACAATATTATTCTACAAAACCGCTGTGGCAACCGCCTTACCATGATGTTTAAGCCAGATGGCACCTCGCTGGAATTTGTTTACAAACCCAATGCATTCCGCCGGAAAGAATTTTGGGCACGCAATTTCTCCAACCGTGATAATCAGACGGTACTTTTTCCCTCCTTCACTATGCCTGATATTCGCAGCACCGATGCCACGTACGACTACGATCCATTTGTAACCAACATCAGCATTAAAGCACCTTCCGGTGCCAAAAATAAAATTGTTGCCCTGAACCTTGCCGATGAAAATGCTTTTGTGCTTTCGGCCCGCAGCCCACTGCTTCTTACTTTTAAGCCACACACTAAATTTGAAGTGAGCAACGGATTACTAACCGAAAAATTCACCGAACGGGGCGAAGAAATTGTCAGTTTTATTAAGTTTCCTGGATTTGAACAGAACCGTTTCCGAATTTTGGCCGATGGCACATACATACTGCAGGTGTTGGAAAATGACGTAATCCTCATTGGCGGCGAAGAAAATATGTATCAGGTAAACAGGGTTTGTTCAAAACTTGAAAACATCAACCTGCAACAGCAGATTGTTCGCAATGAAGAAATATTGAAACCCGAATTGGCCGCTTCAACCATATTCCTTCGGAACCCTGATTTCAAAAAAGTACTCGACATAAATAAAAGGATTCTCTTATCAATGGTTGATGCCGGAGGTGCTACATTCGGGGCTTTGAGCCGATGCTATTACCTGATTTGGGTTCGTGACGGGTCCATGTCA
>JBBQXO010000348.1:0-2021 GCA_038209595.1 Chitinophagales bacterium | reverse complement strand
TCGGCAAATATTGTAACAACGGACTTCAGTCCGTTGCTTGAAGACGAATAAAAAATAAGAGCCGTAGGCTCGGAGCATATTTGATAATAAACCAAAAATGACAAGTAATAACGGCCTTCCGCAAAAAGTACTGGATAAAATCTTCCAACCCTTCTTTACCACCAAACCCACCGGGCAGGGTACAGGATTGGGGTTGAGTTTAAGTTATGATATTGTAAAAGCACATGGTGGGGAGTTGAAGGTGGAAACAGGAGAAAAGTTAGGATCAACATTTATTATTTATTTACCGAATTAAGACAGCAATGAAAAAATTCATCATCACTTTTCTTTTTGCAGGCTCGTTCACTTTCAGTATCGCCCAAAACAATCGGTTGGACAGTTTAATGAATTTGTTAAGTAAAACTGTTAAGCCTGCAGAGCGGTTTAATATTTTGGTGAAAATTTTAGAGTACCAGGATTCGTATGAAGTACTTACCATAGACTCATCAGCTTGTGCGACATTATTGAAAATTGGTCAGGATCAAAAAAGCGAAGCTATGTTGGCCACTGCCTATAATTGGATAGGTTATTACCTTTTTTTCGTGAAAGGAGATAATATCGCTGCTCTTGAGTATTATTTTAAAGCCATGCCATTAGCGGAAAAGTTGAATGATAAACGAAGGATAAGTTCCTTATGCTTTGATATAGGTAATATTTACAATATTATACAAAACCAAAATGAAGTTTTGAAATACACTCGCATGGGTGGTAATAATTTGCCTGATAAATCATCTCCTATGTTTGACTATATGCTTGTTCAGTATCAGAGAAATATGACTCGTTATTATTCAGATAACAGGCAATTAGATTCAGCATTGTACTATGTAAAGGCTTTTACCGAAACGAGCTACAGATTGGGCCTGGTTAATTTCAAATATCAAGCTATGATTCAAAATGGTTATATACATGCTCAAACAGGGGAGAATGAATTGGCAGAAACTTTCTTTAAAAAGGCTATGGAAATAGGGGTTTCGATAGATGCAAATACACGAAGCGCACCTTTTTATAAAGTTTACATACCTTTTCTGATTTCCAATAACAGGATTGATGATGCAAAACTTCAAACGCAGCAAATGTGGGGTATTTCCCAAAGAAACAAGAATCCCAATTATAAACTGGTAGCTACTGGTTTAAAAAGGGAACTTTTTGAAAGGCTGAATCAAATGGACAGCGCTTATTTTTATTCAAGGTTGGAAGCCAATGCCCGGGAATTAATTTTTAGTCAGAATAATCAAAATATTATTCAGGCCATAGCTTTCAAGGATCAGCTTCGCGGTATAGAAGAAGAAGGACGCAGGGCAACCTATAAAAGCCAATTCAGGCAGTATATCCTGTTAGGAGGTTTAGGTATTTTTACCATAATCGCCTTGCTGCTTTATAGGAATAACCTTAGCCGAAAGAAGGCTAATGGACTTCTGTTAATGCAAAAGTCTGAAATTGAAATGCAAAAGAAAAATGTAGAGAATGCTTTAGCCAATTTAAAATCCACCCAATCCCAACTCATCCAATCAGAAAAGATGGCAAGCCTAGGAGAACTCACCGCAGGCATTGCACATGAAATACAAAACCCGTTAAACTTTGTAAATAACTTTAGTGAAGTAAGCACTGAATTAGTAGATGAAATGAATGAGGAGATGACGAAAGGAAATTATGATGAGGCAAAAGAAATTGCAAATGATATAAAACAAAATTTAGAAAAAATAAATCACCATGGCAAGCGCGCAGCCGATATTGTAAAGGGAATGCTACAACACAGTCGCAGCAGCGGTGGCGTAAAAGAACCCACTGATATAAATGCGTTATGCGATGAGTACTTGCGCCTCACCTACCACGGCCTCCGAGCCAAAGACAAAAACTTCAATGCCGAAATGAAAACAGCTTTTGATACCTCGCTTCCAAAAGTCAACGTCATTCCCCAAGATGTTGGCCGAGTAGTTTTGAATTTATTGACCAATGCCTTTTATGCAGTCAATGAAAAATCA
>JBBQXO010000347.1:0-2066 GCA_038209595.1 Chitinophagales bacterium | reverse complement strand
ATCTACAGAATCTACATAGGTGTATAAAACCTCTGCTTCTTTTTGAGCGTTTTTGCTGGCACTATTACAAGCTGCAAAACCAATAAATACCATTACAGCTAACACCAACAATTTCATTACTTTCATTTTTATTATTTTTCTGTAACCTGAACTGGCAAATTCGATGCCAAAATGCCTGCCGGAATTTGTTTGAATATATTTAAACTACATGTCTGACCTAATATGAATACAAATATATTTTAGGTAAGCATCTATTACATTACACTTTTGATCCATTTTTTTGCATCTTTCCCACTTTTGACCCATATTCAACCCAAAAACAGTAAGTTTGAACTATATTGTAGTAGATAATTTTATGGAGAAGCTTGTTTTTGGTGTAATCTCGTCAACAAAATGTGTTGGCGGACTTATTTATGCGGGTGTGAGCTTTTTCAACAGGGTTTCAGGGGAGATAAATGTTAAAGTCATTATCTTTACAGAAGTACTGTGATCGATTTTCTTTTTTGCAGGCATGGGTCTGATTAGAAACACCAAAGACAAACCAACCTGATAGAATCATAAAAGACTTTAATGAAATTACACATAAAATATATGGTAAGTAACCGCTGCAAAATGGCGGTTAAAGAAGCATTCACAAAATTGGGGTTGCATTTTATTGTTGTAGAACTGGGTGAGGTAGAGGTCATGGAAAATATAACAGCCGGACAACGTGAGGAATTACAAAAAAACTTACTTGTATCGGGACTGGAATTAATAGATGATCGCCGATCAGTTTTGATAGAGCGAATAAAGAATGTAATTATTCACATGGTTCACCATTCTGATGAAGAGGAAATCAATATAAATTTTTCGCACTACCTGAGCGGGAAACTAAAACACGATTATACCTACCTTGCCAATTTATTTTCAGAAGTTCAGGGTACTACCATTGAGCAATTCATTATAGCACATAAAATTGAGCGGATCAAGGAATTAATTATCTACGGTGAACTAAACATGACAGAAATAGCTTGGAAAATGAGGTATAGCAGTGTTGCCCATTTATCCAATCAGTTTAAGAAAGTGACCGGGCTTTCACCCACCCATTTCAAACAAATGAAAAATAAAAGAAGAAACCCGATTGAAGAAGTTGGAAATTCGCAAGACATTCAGGGTCTATCCCATTCCAGTGATACATAGCTAGCACTGCCTGTTCGTCAAATAAATACATTTTAATAATGCCTTAATGAAAGCAAATAATACCGATAAAAAAATAACCGACCCAGTCATTAAGTCCACAAACGAATTCCCAGTGGTAGGCATAGGCGCATCAGCAGGGGGATTCGAAGCTTTTAAAAAATTACTAAAAGCCATTCCCAAAGATTCAGGAATGGCTTATGTACTTGTACAGCATTTAGATCCAACACATGAAAGCATGTTGTCAGAACTGCTGCAAAAAGTTACCAATGTTCCGGTTCTCGAAATAACTGATGATATTAAGGTAGAGCCGAACCACATTTACGTGATCCCAAGTAATAAAATAATGACGGCAACGAATGGTGTACTTTTGCTCTCCAAACGCCCGTCAAAAAGTAAAACAGAGCGCTATTTGCCTATTGATTTATTTTTTACCTCACTGGCAGAAGTGCATCAGTCGCATGCTTTAGGCGTAGTACTATCAGGTACCGCCACCGATGGCACCTTGGGCTTAAAGGCAATTAAAGAACATGGCGGTATCACATTTGCCCAAGATGAAATATCTGCCGCTTATGGAGGTATGCCTCAAAGTGCGATAAATGCTGGCGTAGTTGATTTTATACTCCCTCCGGAAGAAATACCCGCAAAACTTTTAGAAGTAACTGGCATCATTAATGGCAAAAAAGACAAAAATCAAGACACTGAATTGTCAAATGAAGAAGTAATCAGACAAGTCCTTTCCTTATTAAGAATCCGCAAAGGAACTGATTTTACTTATTACAAGCAATCTACTATCCGCAGGCGCATTCTTAGACGAATGGTAATTAATAAAAAGACTGAACCAATTGACTATCTTAATTACCTGAGAGAAAATAAAACAGAACAAGATT
>JBBQXO010000346.1:0-2070 GCA_038209595.1 Chitinophagales bacterium | reverse complement strand
AAACCAGTCGTACCGGAGACTTATGGGTAAATGGGATACTATGTTCCAAGTTTGCCAGTCCAAAGTTTTTCTTTGCGATTACTTCTCCGTTTTGTAAAACAGTAATCGCACCTCCTGGAGCATTTGGAATGTTGAAAGGCTGTAAAATACTGTCCAATTTCTTTTCAAGTTGGATTTTATCAATTGGTTGTGCAGACAGTTGAATGCTACTCAATGCGAAAATTAGAAACAATATACGCTTCATATTTTTTGTGTTTTGTTATTTACCTAAATAGCAAGCAATGGATGGCAGGGCAAAAAATTCGATTACCCAATTATCCTCTGCCCATTATTTAATCATACTATTTAAAAACAGCATCCGCCAGATTTTTATAAAACTCACTATTGCCAATTTGTGAAACAAATAAGGAAGGAATCTGGCTTAGCACTAAAAGCTTAAATGATAAATGCCTGAAACTTCCATATTTGTAATAGAAAAAAATGATAATCAACAACATTACGATCATGGTAGGAACAGACAATATCTCCAATGAGATACCTTCAAGATTTCCTTTATTGGCTACAATACATATTAACCCCATCAATCTTGCCAAGCCCGGGGCGAGAACAAAGAATACCGAAGCCATTAGCCATTGAACATGTCCCGCCAGATTTTTTCTTTTTATATTCAGAATGGCTAAACTTACGCTTATTACAAACATCGATACCATTACAAAATCGATAAATGTAGCGAAGTATGCAAAGGTTGGATTAAAAAAACCATTGACATCTAGTTCTTCAATATTGTCAATATTCTTTGGTATGATGGCGAGTGCACTTCCCGCTACAATGCCTGCTAGTATAAGCGCAACCATGCCCAGCATTCTGTGTGTTTGAACATTTTGCTTGCGGGTAATTAAATAAGGCTGCACAATGACTAATATATACCAAAGCGTTGCAGAAATGCCATGCACATGCTGGTGGAAAGTGGCAATAGATAGTTTTGAATAATAACTGTAGGAGAATCCAAGAATTGAAATTACAAACGGTACTAACATCCATAGATGAAAGTTCTTATAATTTATTGTTTCAGCTTTTAATGTTGTTTCCATCGTTTCTATTTTCTATTTGTGATTGGAATTTACTTTTTACTCTCTGAAAAACTTTATGCTATCTTCCTTGGTCTATGTCCTCTCCGACCAACAGTCTATATGTAAATTCGTCTCTTAATTGTATCCATTTACATTTGATCTTTGACACATACCGAGGCTAAGGATGGTGATGGATTATGCAGTGAGTTGAAAACTGCTTCATGCGACCATCAGAATAAGTACATTTTTCACATTCTTTTTGTTTTGCTTTTACCTACATACCACGCCATTGATATCGAGGCTAAAAATCCGAAAAAAGTGAATATGAATATTTTCGGTTGATTGATGGAACCAACAAATTCTGTCAATGATTGGATGTTGTTTGATTTATGCAGAAGATCATTGATATATGCATTGATAAAAAATACGGATCCTACAAACAACCACGGCCATCCATTACGCATATTTCTAAAAAAGAATATTAGACTGATTAAAGCACCAATACAGCCAGCAGTTATCGCAGCAGTTCCAAACCTGTAAAAAGTTTCAGGACCCTCAATCTTGTATAGCGGAACAAAGCTAAGAAGGGCAAAAAACAGCGCAATTATCATAAATAGCATAGCAGAACTAACCAGCAAAGTGCCATGTAGTATTTTGTTTTTCCTTGCAGCAAATGCTGAAAATATTACCAGACCCAATACCAATGTTACCATCACATTTTGAACTATCAGTGCGTCTTCTTTCCCTGAGACAATAGCCTTGTGCGCAGAATGCACCGACAAGACTGCAACTGTTGCTACTACCAGAGGTGCAACAGCAAATATGGCCATGCCAAGCTTTCGATGCATCAAGAACCTCCTCCGTTGAATATTAATAAGTTGAATCAATAGTAAAACCAACCACAGTAAACTTATGATCAGGTGCAAATAATGTAAGCCAATTGGCTTTGCATCTGCTCCCATAAAAAGCTCCCAAAATCCGGCAATGCTTATAAAAATTA
>JBBQXO010000345.1:0-2093 GCA_038209595.1 Chitinophagales bacterium | reverse complement strand
ACCATTTTTAAAATCGGCATACAAATGCCATTTTTTCATTGGCTCTAAAAATATTTCTGCATTGAATTTCTTTTCATCAGCGCCAACGGCATTTAATTTTACATGTTTAATTTTAGCGGATACTTTTGCCCTGTCCGCATTTTCTGCCAACTGTGCAAAGGCTTGTGTGAAGTTGCTACCCCATGGCTGTTCCATTGTTTTTATCCAGGGGTTTTGAATGAGGTACAATTCCCAGGTCATTATATAAGCCAGGTCTCTGAAAGAAGTATTGTAAGGCAGATCTTCATAAACAGCCGTTACTTTTAGATCTGCTTTATTGTCCAATTTCAACACTTTATCAATAGGATTATCATTACCGAAATAAGCATTGGCTACAGAGGCAGAAAGCATAATGGAATAAGGATCTTTTAATCCATCAGCTGTTCCTTTTATAATTTTTAACGAAAGCATGTCCGCAATACCTGTCTCAATAAAAGAACCGGACTTTAAAAGCTTCTTTTGGCCATAAGCCAGTGTGTGCTGGGAATTCCAGGAAGACTGGAGTACATATTTAAAATCGCTTCCGTATTTATTCCTGATTTCCTGAGACAGCACAGCCGGGACTGAAAACTGGGTTCCAATTTCACCATTAAAATTCTGGTTCTGCATTACCCTTACAATGCTGTCATAATTTTTATGGTATTTATCATAGCTCAGTTCATCATAAATCCAAAGACCAATCATCATTGCCACTGCCATGCCCACGGCAAGGCCGCCAATATTTATAGCACTATAACCCTTACTGTTTATTAGATTGCGCCATGCAATTTTGAAATAATTTTTTATCATATTTTTAATCGTTTAGACGTATAAAATTCTTTTACTTTTAATATTGTTCCCATAAAAAACCAATTCATTAATCAAAGCATTTAATTTGAAATCCTTTATTTCTATTTCTACTCTGATTTTAAACTCCTCACCGGATTCATTAAAGCTGCCCGGATGCTTTGGAAACTTACGGTTACCAGCGCAATCATACTAACAACAAACGCTGCCCATGCAAACACTCCCCAACTGATGTCAATTTTGTAAGCAAAATCCTGAAGCCACTTGTGCATGCCGTACCATGCAATGGGCACCGCTATCAGAAAGGCAATTAAAACCAACAGTAAAAAATCTTTAGATAAAAGCGTTACAATACTTTGTACACTTGCACCCAATACTTTTCTAACACCAATTTCTTTAATACGGGATTCCACCGTAAAAGTGGTGAGGCCAAAAAGACCTAAGCAAGCAATAAAAATTGCCCAGATTGCTGCAATAGAAAACATTCTGCCGTATTGCATTTCGGCCTCATAACTTTTATTATAGTTTTCATCAACAAAAAAATAATCAAAAGGATTGCCACTAAAACTTTTCTTGTAGAGGTTTTCTAATGAGGCCATTTTATCTTTTATATTATCGGCTGTGAGCCTCACGGTAAAATAGGCATTGTTGTTTTGCGGATAGAAAACCATCGGGTCGATACTGTTTTGCAAACTGGTGTGATGGTAATCTTTTACAACTCCAATTACATCCAATGCCCGCTCATCCCATTGTACTTTGGTGTTCAGTGCCTGGTCATTACTTGTAAATCCTAATTGTTTAACGGCTGTTTCATTCATTAAAACCTTGCTGTTATCATTCCATTCTACGGCACATTCAGCGGGAGTAAAATTTCTACCTGCCGCAAGTTTAATTTCATATGTCTTAAGATAGCGGTCACCAATAATTGCAAATGAATAGGTTTTTAACTCGTCATTCTTTTTAGAGTCGGGTTGTGTAAAACCACTGGTTGCAAAATTGTAAAAGTTACTGGGCACTGTGCCGGAAGTACAATAATCCTTTACAAAACTTTGTTGTGCTATTTGATCCCAAAAGGCAGATTGGCGATTTTTGAAGCTACTGTCTTTGCCCATTTGGGGGCCACGAATTACCAATAACTGGTTGGCATTTATACCGAGTTGTTGATTTTGCATATAATTCAACTGGCTGTAAATAAGTACAGTGGCAATAATGAGCACTATTGAAATTACAAATTGCGAAACCACTAATGACTTGCGTAATAAAACTCC
>JBBQXO010000344.1:0-2134 GCA_038209595.1 Chitinophagales bacterium | reverse complement strand
TACACCTTATAGCTTATGTACCTGCCTGATACACAACAAAAAACGGAGTCTATTGAAAGAATTCTTTTTAAATAAATTGAATGTTGGATGTATTCAGATATTGCTTTCCTCGTACTTATGGGCAAAAAAAATCACCTCTTTTGAGGTGATTTCTGTGGGAGCACACGGGTTCGAACCGCGGACCCTCTGCTTGTAAGGCAGATGCTCTAAACCAGCTGAGCTATGCTCCCTTTTACGTTTTTTATGTTTTTCCCTCAACCCTTATCGTTTTGGGAGTGCAAAAATAAGAGCGGATTTCATACCACCCAAAATTATTTTCAGTTTATTACAAAATAATTACACCAAGATTCTTCAGTCCTTTTTTATGCTCCGGTACTTTCCGGGGCCAGATCTTTTTTCAAATGACTTACCCGGAATTGGGGTAATGGTTTTAAATAAAACAATTTCAGCAGGGGGCATCCTACGAAGGATATCACCCGTAAGGTCATAATATACATTTTGCAGTTGATGAATAAAGGCAATATGTGGTAGTTTTAATTCCGTATTGATGTAAACCGACATGCTACCATCGCGTTTCGGAAAAAGATTAAAGTAGATCCCGGCGGTATATTTTTGATAGTGCCGCACCGATTCATTATTGGTAACCGTTACAAAGTTCAGCCTCGTAAGATATTTGGGTTGTAGAGGAATCGGTTTTAATGAATCAAGTAAAAGATTAAGTTGCAACAGGTCTTCCAATAAAATTTCTTTTACCGTCCGGTTGTATTCAAAATAATTCCCCATCCTAACATCAATCGGATCCAATTCCATAACAAAACAAGGTAATTTACTAAATAATTTAGCAAATTACCTTGTTTCGAGCATTTTATCTTATAAATTTTTAGTGTCGAGGAACTTTTTTAGGGGCAAAAAAGACCAATCATCTATTCCTGCTATCTTTTGGGCACAAGAAGATTCAATACAAAGAGAATCAGGATAGCTCCCAATGCACCGGTAAGGATGACCCCAATAAGTCCGCTGCCAAGGCTAAAATTCAGTTTCATCAGCACCCAGGTGCCTACATAGCTGCCAATAATACCTACCACAATATTACCGATAAGCCCAAGCCCACTACCCTTGTAAAGCACGCTACCAAGCCAGCCAGCAAGAGCGCCAATAATTAAAGTTGCCAATAATTTCATGATCAGTTGATTTTTTTTGCAAAAGCCGTTTATTGAATAAGGATGTTTACACCACAATAATAAACAAAAAGCAAAGAAAAACCGGCATTAAAAAAGGAATTTTATGAGGAAATGGACTTCTATTACATCGCCCTTCTTTTGGAAACGCTAAAATAATAAGATTAAAAACGTGAAGGGATACTGGCCCAAATAATGTTCGTAAATTTGAGCCCTTGTACAAAACGATTGCAATTTACACATTATGAAAGAAGTATATATTTTAAGTGCGGTGCGCACCCCCATTGGCAGTTTTGGAGGCAGTTTAAAAGACATATCAGCGACACAACTTGGTGCTATAGCCATTAAGGCAGCACTGGAAAAAGCAGGAATTGAAGGCTCCGAAGTACAGGATGTTTTAATGGGATGTGTTATTCAGTCTAATCTTGGGCAGGCACCGGCACGGCAGGCGGCTAAATTTGCAGGTTTGCCTGATAGTGTACAATGTACTACGGTAAACAAAGTTTGTGCAAGTGGCATGAAAACCATTATTCAGGCGGCTCAAAGCATTATGCTGGGAGATGCCGATGTAGTGGTAGCCGGTGGCATGGAAAACATGAGCAGTGTCCCTTTTTATGTTGACACTATGCGGTGGGGAAATAAGTACGGAAATGCTCAGTTAATTGACGGCTTAGGTAGAGATGGTTTAACCGATGTATATGATGGCAAAGCCATGGGATGTGCGGCAGATCTATGCGCCCGCACAGAAAACATCAGCCGGGAACAACAGGATGCCTTTGCCATTGAAAGTTATCAAAGAAGTCAGAAAGCCTGGAATGAGGGCCATTTTGATGCGGAAGTGGTTCCGGTTTCCATTCCTCAAAGGAAGGGAGATCCCATCCTTTTTGCGAAGGATGAAGAATGCTGGAACGTGAAATTTGATAAAATTCCCGGTTTAAGACCAGCCTTTGAAAAAG
>JBBQXO010000343.1:0-2137 GCA_038209595.1 Chitinophagales bacterium | reverse complement strand
TTTTCCGAATTTACCAATTGATTTACATACCTCATTTGCAGCACTTGAGTAATCATTTTCTGCATTAAAATTTACACTTATTTGGGCTAGTAATTCGTTTCCCAGTTCTTTAATTTTTTGCTCTGTTACATCCCGCTCTATAGAAATCCAGTGGGTGTAATATCCTTTTTCATCAGCAACAGGAGTTAACGTAAAGTTTATCCAGAATTCCTCCCCGTTTTTCTTGTAGTTGATGGTGGATATTTCGCAACATTCCCAGTTTCTGATGGCACGGCTTAATCTTGCCAGTTCTTCTTTGTCAGAATTAGGTCCTTGGAGTATGCGGGGTGTTTTACCAATAACCTCAGCTGCTGTATACCCCGTCATTTTAGTAAAAGCTTCATTTACATAAATGATCTTAGGGCCCGGCTCTTCAAATGGTTCCGCTTCGGTAATTAAAACGGCGTCGTTTGTATTTGTAATAACACTTTCGAGGAGTCTTAGTCTTTGTTCTTCCTTTTTTTGTTCGGTAATATCTCTAGAAACAGAAATGATTTCCTGCACGGTTTCACCTGGGTTGCCTACAGGCGATACCATCACATCCCACCATTTATGTTTACCCTTGGCAGTGGGGCAAAACGCTGTGAAATGTGCAGTTTCTCCTCTCATTGCTTTATCTACTGATGCTTTTACCAATGCTTCGTTTTCACTGCCCCAAAGCGTCCACCAGTATTTATTTTTAACGCTTGAAAAATCATCTATTTCCATCTGGCAAATCCCACTGACATTCATATACTGAATGCGACCTTCCCTGTCCAAAACTTTTAAGCAATCGGGACTGCTTTCTAAAATGGTGCGGTTAAATAGTTCACTTGCTTCAATTTGTTTGCGCGATATCAGATTTTCTGTGATGTCCCTCGAATTGGCTACAATGCCTTTAACTGCAGGATTATCCAACATATTGGTCAACACCGTTTCCATCCATCGCCATTCCTTTTCATGATTTTGAAAACGAAAGGGTTCTACCATCACCCTGTAATCGGTGGTTATTTTTTGCAAACTGACTAAAGTTCTTGCTACATCATCTGGATGGATGAATTCAAGTGCATTTCTTCCGATAAACTCTTCTGGTGCCATCCCAAGAACAGCAACGCTTGTTTGACTAACATATATATAATTGCCTTCTATGTCTAGTATTCCTATCAGGTCAGAACCTTCTTGAACCAATGCTTTAAAACGTTGCTCACTTTGTATAATTACTTCTTCCTGCTCTATTTTTTTACTATAATCTTTAGCCACAGCATACCTTAGTTTTGTAGCATCATCCCACCTTGCCGACCATAAATTATAGGCGATGCTGCCATCTTTTTTCTTATATCTATTAAAGAAAGATTTAACTTCCTGACCACCAAGAATAGCAACTATTATTTCTTTGGATTTGGGTAGATCCTCCTCCAGAATCAAGTCCAGAAAAGGTTTGCCAATTAATTCTTGGGGTGAGTATCCCCAAAGTTTTTCGGACGCAGCACTTACATATACAAAATTGCCCTGTTCATTAACAGTACAAAAAACATCCAAAGAAGCATCCATCATTTGATTGGCTTCAGATTTTTCCTTTACTATCCTTGTAATATCTTTTGATTGGCAAGCTACGGCAAAAATTTTGTCATCTTCTCCGATTAAAGGCTCAAAAGTAACCTGACTATATTGAATTTCATTTGATCCTGAATGATAGAAATGTTCTTCTATTTCAAAATATTCTCCTGTAAGTGCCCTGTTGTAATAGGTTTTCCATTTTTCAACATAACCTTCACCAAAGCCTTCAGTCAATACAGACTCATTCAACTTTTTTTCTACTCCAGTCATCTTTTTGATGTAGCTCAAATAACTTTTATTGGCATAAACCAATTGCAAGTTTAAGTCAATCATCCAAATTTGAACTTTGCTTTGATCTGGTAATTGATTTAATAACTGATTTTGTTTCATACAGATTAGGCTTTAAAAGAGGTATTACAATCACATAACATTGAAAAATTAATACTTATTGTTGAAAGGGTATAAATCTATTAGGTGAAAGATTTTAAAAGTATGCAGGTGGTAGCGGCAAAACGATAAGAAATTAAGGGGACAATAGTCAGCAGGCTTTTCTTCATATTAA
>JBBQXO010000342.1:0-2178 GCA_038209595.1 Chitinophagales bacterium | reverse complement strand
ATGCCGCAGTTGGTACCGCCAATGCCTGCACCAATGGCCGGGCTGCCGGCTTTTAAGGTATATTGTGCATCGGCGCTACCGGTAAGGGTAAAAATATTGGTCCAGGGTTTATTTTGCTGATTGCCATTGCCGGATGGGAATTGAGTGCCGGTGCCGACGTTATTATTATAAACTGTATTTGTACCAGTGATTGAACCTTGGCTAATACAGTTGGTTACCAGCCATTCACCTAAACCGAGATTAGAATTAGAACCGTTGAAGATGCAATTGTTTATAAAACCACTTGTGGTATAACTTGGATTTGATAATTGAATATCACCATTAATAAAAAGGCAGTTTAAAAAATTAAGATTAGTTAAGGAACCCGTTACACCAAAAATAGATGAATTAAAGACACATTGCTGAAAAATTACATTGTTGGCTGATGCGTTGAATAAGACAGAAATATTACTTGAGGTGATAAAGCAACGCTTTACTAAAATATTGTTTAAGGACGCATCATCAAAACTTAAATATAAAATACTACAACCTATAATTTGTGTGTTGGATGATCCTGATTGAAAGCTAATGAAATTATCAACTGACGTGGATTTAATGTTGGCCTGTAGTCCTGCATTACCCGGGAATGTGGCATCAGCGGGGTTTAAAAAATACCCAGGTCCAATGATGATCAATGCTTTAGAAATATTACCCTCCATCGAAGAACCCGGATGCATCATAATGGTATCGTTAGGGCTTGCGGCATCATGCGCCAATTGAAAGGTTGCATAATCAACTCCCGCTACCGGAGGCCCAAAATATCCCACCCGGCGGATAGTGGCATGGCTGATGCTATGAAGTATTACAATGCTTAGTAAAACCAGAAATACATTTTTCATGAGGAATACATTTTAATGTTGAAAAAGAAATTTTTTTATGAGATATTAAAAGCTGATTTGTAAACAGGGGATCCATTATCCTGTTAATCCAAGGACAAAAGTTGTGATCTTTTTTTTGGAAAAGAAGGATGTTTTCACTCAAATTCAGGGGGTGTTTTTACGGTATAGGGCAATTGTGGTAGCCGCTAAAGGCTCTAAAATTGAAAAGGATACTTTTCGAAAACCAAGGTTTTGCTTTTTGAATGTTTATAAGGTATTGCCGTTATCACTTTAAGGAAGTTCTATTTCCCCTTCCCTTTACTGACATGCTTCTTTTCCTGTTTACCGTTGCCATCTGCCCATTTTTTATAGCAGCTCGTACTTTTATCCTTGCCAATCGGTTTTTTAAGAGATTTCCATGCTTATTAAATAACGTTGACTATCAGGATTTTTTCATTTTGGTTTACATCAGCTTACAAAAACGTGTAAATATGCTTACTAGAATACGAGGATATAGCAATGGAAAAGTAACCCTGCCTGAGCCGCCACTTACTGAAGAAGTCACCGAGACAGAAAAATATAATAAAGGGAAGTAGCTTCAAAGTGTACAACTCGGATGTACTTTTAAAACTGCCCGTAGGAAAGAAATATTTTTTGCCCGATGTGGTAGTAACCTGTAGCAAAGAAGATATAGAATCTGAGCGGTTTTTTATAACCCCTCTATTATTGTGGAGATATTAAGCGATAGTAGCGAGTTGTACGACCGCACCAAAAAATGGGAACAATACAGGAGGATTAAATCCTTAAGATATTACTTGTTGGTAAGTCAGCAGGAATATTTGGTTGACATGTACCATCAGGCTAACTAAACCTCCCTGTTTTATTTTCAAGCGTTTAGGGGCTTGAATGAAATTATCCGCTTTGAGGACATGGGTATTGAACTTTCGCTGAATGAGATTTATGATGGCATTGCGCTTGAAGTACAATAACCAAGTACCTTCAAGCAAGGTTCTGCAAGGGACGTTGCGTAGCGTTTTCTCAGCCTCCTTCAAGGGTTTTTGGGCAACCCTAACACCATCTTCCCTTTTTCAACTGCAGCAGGTAGGTGTCCTCACCGACCTGCCCCCAAACCCATCTCACACCTGCACCCAGGTTCGTGCCTGCCATGCCTATCGGTAGGTAAACCTCCCGATAGGTAGGCCTTCACGAACCTGCCCCCAAACCCATCCCACACCCACACTCAGGTTCGTGCCTGCCATGCCTATCGGTAGGTAAACCTCCCGATAGGTAGGCCTTCACGAACCTACCCCCAAACCCTTCC
>JBBQXO010000341.1:0-2226 GCA_038209595.1 Chitinophagales bacterium | reverse complement strand
GAATACAGCAGTGCAAGGTTTTATGAAAAGAACAAGCTGGATGGTTTTGCACCCGTACATTATGAGGAGCTTAGTTGACGGACATGCCGGGGTCCCTTGGCCGCCCACATTGGCTATAAAAGGAGACCCCAGCAGGACAAAACATAAGAGCCGTTTCTACGAAATCGGGAAATTACATCTTTGGTTCCCCGGACATGGGACAATATCTTACAAATACGTTTGGGTCACCTGAATTGGAATATAATGTTACTTCATCCAATTATATGGACGTTTACGATAAAATCAGTAATGAACAGGGGTTGATACATATGATACCAAGTGATCCTGTAGCTTGGGATGCAGCAGGTCACGTTGATGTATTTGGTACTTACATGGGCACCTTTGACTTAAGAAACAGTGGGCATATGATTAAGTATTTATCTACAATTGCTGGTAAGCCTGGTCATCCTCCTGGTAAAATTAGAATTTGGCGTTTAGAAGGTACTCTACCACAACCCCACCCCAAGCCAGTCAAGAAAGGCTTCTGGGATTGGTTAAAAGGATTATTCAATTGATTAATTAAATTAAGTATGAATATTTACTCACAACTGCTATTTGCACTGCTAATAATTTCTTGCGGAAATCCACAGGAAAATATTAATAAGCTAAATACTTTGGAACATGAATACAAGTTTTGTAATAGCAGTTTAATTTTTGAAGAAAAGAATACGAATGTTGTTGTAATTAATTTAGATGCGGATACTACTACTAATAACAATATTAGAAATATGGCTGATTATTTTTTATGCATTAAAAAAGAACTTGAAAGCAATGTTTTTTTGAAAAAAGAGTTTACAAAAAGGGCTAAGACTGTTATTCTATCCTTGATCTCGGTCAAAACTTCAGAGGTAAATTTTGAATTAATCAATAAGGCGGATTCCTCTGATTTTTGGACAGGGGATATTAACAATGGTTCAAAAGCAACGGAGTTTCTATACTTTATTACTAAGAGTGGCTACATTAAAAATTGGGAATTAACTCTGTCTGAAATATTTGATCATAATTTTAAATGGAATTACGCGGTAGAAAATATTTTTTATAAAAGAGGAACTGAGTTGTCAGATACCACAAAAAAATATACTAAAGGTTTGTACCCAGTGTCTTTTGAAATTGTTTTGACAAGAGAATAAGTTGCTTTTGTAGTTTAGTGAGAGGGAAGGCAGATAAAATATAAAGAAGCCATTGGCTAATAAAATAGCCGGTGGCTTTTTTTATTTCGTCTTTGCAGGTTCTCCTCCTATAGCCATGCGCGTTAGCAGGGAACCTGCAATAATACACAGAGTTAGTACGATGTGCTGAAGGTAACAAGCTGCAAAAGAAATATACCCAGCTCTCCGTATGTCTGTGACTACGGAGGTAAATGAAAAAGCCAGACTGCGTATAGTATTTGAAAACTGCTGCTGAAAATATATAAAGAAGCCATTGGTTATTAAAAATAGCCGGTGGCTTTGTTATTGTGCAATAAGCGAGGTAAGATTATCCTTCAACTTCTTCTTAGCAAATAATCCATCAATGATATTATAAAGGGAATTACGTTCCTGTTCGTCGAGTTGTTCCATCACTTTAATTTTTTCCATCAGCGTTTTATCAGCAGAATGTACATCTGTAAAAATCTCATCAGCATTAAATAGCTCCGGCAATGTAACGCCAAGTGCTTTTGCAATGTTGGCAACGATGGTAAATGAAGGGTCAGTTTTACCATTCTCTATTTTTGAATATTGCGAAGCATCCATCTTCAAAGACATGGCAACTTCTTTTTGCGTAAGCCCTTTAGCTTCTCTCACTTTTTTAACAACTGCATTTAACTTCATAAAAAAGACTTATTAAACTACAAATCTACTTTTTATAGATAGAATTGGCAATCAGTGGTAAGCATATTAGAAAATAAAAGGAGTAATTAATCTATTTTAATTAGTTTTGACTTATTGATTAATTAATCCAAAACTTTTTATGGAGTTAAAGCTAAACCTCACCAACCCCGAAGCCATCACCTACCACACAGAAGAATTAGCCTACACCATATTAGGCGGCATCCGCATAGAAGGTTTTTGTCCTGCTGGGGTCTCCTTCCCAGGCCTTTGCGTGTTAGCCAAGGGACCCTGGCATTACGGTGCACTTAGGCTAATTCCATAGTATCTTGTAATCATGTCAACCCGCGCTACGCATAGCAACGATCCCGCACTTTAC
>JBBQXO010000340.1:0-2238 GCA_038209595.1 Chitinophagales bacterium | reverse complement strand
GGAAACTGGCAGAACATTGGCAGGATTATGAATACAGCAGTGCAAGGTTTTATGAAAAGAACAAGCTGGATGGTTTTGCACCCGTACATTATGAGGAGCTTAGTTGACGGACATGCCGGGGTCCCTTGGCCGCCCACATTGACTATAAAAGGAGACCCCAGCAGGACAAAACAGAATTTAGAAGTTATGATGCTCAAATTGGAAGGTTTCATCAGATAGATGCTCTAACAGAATTAAATGTAGATTTTTCTGGATATGTGTTTGCTAATAATAATCCTATCCTTTATAATGACCCTTGGGGATTAGACACTTTAAAAAGAAACTCTGACGGCTCATTACCGACTACAAGAGCTGATGGTTCTAACTTGCAGGATGTAGATGTTGTTGTAGATGATAATGGACGTTCGACTATTTATAATGGAGAAGGTTGGAAGGAAACGAAGGAATTACAAAATGTTACAGTTACATCTTCTCCCAAAAAGAAAGATGAGGCAGCGAATACTTCAAACCAGCAACAACCAGCTCCTGGACCTAATAATACTAACACTGGACAGCGAGAGGCTGATATTGCATTAAGGTATCCTGGAAGAGATATACGAATTTACTCCATGACTAATGTTGCTAATACGATTGATTGTTCAAGGTTTACAAGAGAGGTTGCACAGCAAGCTGGATACAACATACCAAGGGTAGCATTTGACCAGGCACGGTGGTATCAACAACACGGTCAGTGGGTTAATAATGTAAATAATGCTCAGCCAGGTGACCATATATTTTGGCAACGAGGTACGAATGCCTATCATACGGGAGTTGTAATTGATAATATTATGGCAACTAATGGAACGAGAATTATACGAGTAGTTCAGGCTCAAGTTAATGGCTATAGACCGGGCTCTATTCAACTCCAAAGATTAACGGCAAATGGACAGATGCGAGGATTTGGGCAACCATTTGTAGGCTTTGGTAGGTACCCATAATTTTAAGAAAATAAGAAGATGAAAAAGCGTTTATTTTATTTACTATTTGCGATTGGCTTTTCTTGCAATGCTCAAGATAATAAAGGGATTAAGCAACAATTAAATGATACGACAAGAAAGATTTTGGATATAAGTATTGTAGGAAATGCTCTTACGAAAGGATTATCTGATATTTCAATTTTTGATATTGTTGATGATACTTTGTATTTAATAAATAGAGACAGTTTTCTGCAAATCAATATTAAATCTGGGAGTATTAGTTCAAATGAAAAAATCAATTCTTTTTTAAATAAGCAACTAAAAGAGAAGAAGTATGCAAGCAAACTTGTTAGTAAAAAAAATCATTTTTACTTAAGTTTTTTTAATGAGCTTTATGATGTTTCAAAAGTTGGTGATGCGAAGAAAATATATAGTAATAGTTATTCGATTAATGATTTTAGTGTTAATAATAACATTTTAATAGCTTCACGAGATACGATTAAAATAATTAGCAGCAAAGGAACTTTGAATTCTTCTTTGTCGTTTGACTTTACAGATGCAGGATACATAAAAGCATCACAAGGGATTTGTTATTCAGCAACTTCAGAAGATAATATTTATGAGTTTTATTCCCCTGAAAGTTCTAATATTAAAGTGAAAACATTTGCTTCTTTAGCCTTAAATAAGGAAATGGAAGAACCCTTTGTATCTTATGCCAGCGAAGATTTTTTTATAGCATTTGATTACTGGAAAAGAAATACAGTTTACATTCTTAAAAAAGGAGCGAAGAAAAACGAAGTTGTTAAAACAATCAGTTTGAAATCCTTGAACTATGCTCCCAGCCATGTAGAAATTCAAAAAGAGGAAGGACAACCAAATTTTAAAATTGGCTACAGCAATGGAACGTATTATGCAATAGCATTAGCTAAGGGTAAATTGAAAATCTTTCCGTTTACTTTTAATGAATAGGAGAATAACAACAAAGCCGCATTACTGCGGCTTTTGTCATTTACAAAGCTTGCAGCTTTGCAGATTTTATTAAACCATCAAGGGCATAAAGAATATACTCCTTGTCTTTATCGGGTAAAGTGTTTAAATCGTTCAACCGTTTAACCATAGCTGTATCTTTTAAAAAATTAGATTTTGTCCTGCTGGGGTCTCCTTCCCAGGCCTTTGCGTGTTAGCCAAGGGACCCTGGCATTACGGTGCACTTAGGCTAATTCCATAGTATCTTGTAATCATGTCAACCCGCGCTACGCATAGCAACGATCCCGCACTTTAC
>JBBQXO010000339.1:0-2289 GCA_038209595.1 Chitinophagales bacterium | reverse complement strand
TTTTTAATGGAGTTGGCCGAACCAGGCGAACTATTATTCCCTGATGAGGCTTTTATTTTGGCTCCTCAACAGTAATACAATTTTCAGCTTCAGTATGCTGGTTTCAAAGAACTTTTGCCCTCGGGTAAAGATATACTTTTTGCCAACAATATCGCCAACCTGAATGGTGGCAATTGGTACCGGGTTGGTTAAATTTACAGCTAAATTGTAAATACCAAGCCTGCTGCTGCCATAAAGGTGAATTTCTTTTTGCCATAAGCCGATGCTGTCATTGGTATAGGTACTCATTAAATTGCCACTTGCATCACGTACATATATGGTTTCGGCATTGTTTACTTTTTTTAATATGCGGTTGCCTGCTGCATCATATCGGTAGCTGATGATGGTGCCGTTGCTTTTGTAAATATTGTCTATTTTGCCATAAACCGTCCAGGCTATTTTTGTGAGGCTATCGGAACTGTCGCGGATAAGGTTGCCGATTTGCTCATATACATAATTGCCCTCGGCCTGATCATCAATATCTTCGATGTAATTGGCAGCTGGGTCAGTATCGTTCAAATGGACAATTTGGTGACTTTTAAAAGAACTTAAGGAGCCATCAAAGGGAGATGGTTTTATATGTTTGCTAAAGCAATTAAAAGACGATCATGATAATTTTCGGCAAATTAACTTACCTTTTTCGGAGTGATTTCTAAAAAACACTTCGATTAAACTTCATAAAAATAAGGGAGCTTGGGTAATTATTTTATTTGGATGCAGGAAATAGTTTTTTATACTCTTCATAAAGTTCAGGATCTATTGAAGAAATTTCAATAACTCTTAATATTGATTTATAAGACTTCCCAAATAAAAAACTATTATTCCTTGGTTTATAAATACTTAAATCATAATTACAGTTAGCCATTAAGGGGAAATCAGAATCTGCTGGAGTAAACTCAGATAAAGTAAACTTATACGGTTTAAGTAATAATTTCTTAATCCTTGCTATTGAATCCGTTTCTTTATTAATATTATAAACTATACCAACAATCAAGCTATCTCCAGCCGCTGTTAAAACCTTTAAATGAAAAATATTGTAAATAAATTGATACCCAGTATAAGATGGGTTAAAATAAAATAGCTGTAAATCGGTTGAATCAATACAAATAATAGTTGCATATTCTGTTCTTACAACTTTCCTTTGGGCATAACTATTAAAATTGAAAAAAGTAAGAGTTAGAAGCCCAATAAAAATGTTTTTACTCATCTGATTAATTATTTTTGGGTTTTATAGACTTATCATTAATATCAATAGTCGCAGAGGTGAGTTTGTTCTTGTTATTACCCTCAGATTTAAGGTTAATTGTAATTCCTCCATATTTAAATGGTTCATTAGCGTTTGATGACCCATCTCTAAGATTACCAGGCGGAATCAACTTTACAGGTTGTCCATTTCTTTCAAAGAAATCACTTAGAACTTTAGTTTCCAAAATTTGCCCGGCCATATGTGCATTATCAAATACAGGGTCAGGTTTGGTTGTTATTGTCAATGTCATTGTTTGTTCATCGTAAGTGCTTTCATCGAGGTTAAGTTCACCTCTATCAAAACTACCTATATGCTCTTTGTAATTACTTACATAAGACCTTTCGCCAAGCACATGCGCCAAGGCTGTAGCTTGAATTACGGGGTTTTTGATATTTTCATAGTCACCAAAATCAAAAGCACCAGTATAGAATTGATCGACAAAGGTGTTATCTCCATCGCTCTTCTTTAATTTTTCAGTAGAAAAGCCAGATTTGTCATTAACCAACCTAAAAACTACATCATTTTTATAATTTTTGCCCTTTTCATCTAAAAGCTGAAAAACGGCATCTCTTAATATTGGCGAAAAAGGCTTTCCCTTTTCACCTATAATTGACAAATTGCCCTCTTTATCTGCTTGTATTTTATATCCAGACATTTTCTCCAATGCAGCAATAAATTTATCTTGATTTTTACCTGATAATGAAATCTGTTTACCATCCCCATCAATAAATACCAAAGGACTATTGGCAACAAAATTATAGGGTGTTAAACTTGAATAGTTCATTTGTAAAGGATCAACACTCAACCATCTACCAACCCTGCTATCATAAATTCTTGCACCGAAATCTAAACTGTTTCCACTCCCCTTTACCTCATTATCATTCTCTTTGCCATTAAACCCATACCTGTAATACCCATACGCTTCATAACTGCCCTCTCCGCCGTATGTACCCGTACTTCCGTTCGGGTTGTTGGCAGGATCCGCTATTTCCGCAATCATTTCA
>JBBQXO010000338.1:0-2392 GCA_038209595.1 Chitinophagales bacterium | reverse complement strand
TTAAACGTATGTTTTTCTTTGCCTTACTTTTTGTCTTGATACAAAAAGTAACAAAAAAATCAAGGCATTCCCAAGGTGTTTGCCGGAAACCAATTTGGCTTCGAGCTTGGGATTATCCCGGCACCGCTGCCAGACTGCGCTTCAGGCATGCCCCCTGCCCGCGTTTGTTTTGGTTACAATCTTTTATTGCTTGGCACCGTTGAACAAACCACCCTGCCGGTAGTGCTGCATCAGTTCATATACATTGCCATGTACATCGTAACTATAGTATGTAGCCTGGGCATAGGCTGTTCCGGGCTGCAGGCTTTTAAGGGTTACCGATGTGAGTGTGGTATTATCCACATCTTGAAAAAGGCTAAAACTAACCCTCGACCGAAGAAAGGACTGATTGAACCGGTTGGCCGAGCCAAAAGGACGCGACACAAAATCGTACCCTGTTCGGGTAATTTGCCTGCGTGGACGAGTAAGCGCATTGGTATTGAGCCAGGTGAGCAGGCTTGGTACCAGCATCTTTTCCTGAACGTTCAGCACCATACCTTTTGAACACAGGACCCTCAGGTGGCTTACCCAAAGGATGCTTAGAGCACACCCTCTCTATAAAGCGTATGTGGTCTCTATGGCTGTAAAGTCCATCTTTTATACAACATTGAAAAGAACTATCAACTCTTTTCATTCGTGACACACCGAACCACGGCACCGGTACATGTACTGGACGGTTTTATAAAATCAGTGAAATTCAAAAATATAGCCGCTATGTAGCACTAAAAGCCCCGCAATATTGCGGGGCTTTTAAACAAATATTGTTCTGGCTCTATACAAATTCATACTCAACTTATAACGACAACAATTGAGCTGTGAAATATTCCTTTTTAGTTTTAACAACTCCAGAGCCAGTACTTCGCACATATATAATAATTGTGTCCTTCTTATTATCGAATGTATATTTTTTTGTCCACTCTATTTTTTTATTTACGATTTTATCTAAATAAAAAGAATCAACACTTATGGTTCTGCATAAGTAAGAAATAGAGTCATTTTTAATATAATCTGACTTTCGATTTTTATAGAAGAAGTTTAAATAAAAACCTTCTTCAGGAATTTTCACTATTTTGACTTGACAAAATCCACTGAAAGTTATACCTAAAAATAAGCTAAATGAGAAAAATAGTTTCATAATTACTCAATATTAATAAATTATCGATTACCAGTCGCTGCTCTTTCAGGATTTCCATTGGTTACACCAGACACTTGATAGTTAATACTTCCAAAAGTTCCTGCAACTCTTGTAACAGAAATGGGAGTTGATCCTGTCTCAATTTTCTGAATATTTGGATTGATGATGATATTAACGGTAGCATTAAACTGTTTAGCTAAATTACCCTTGACTATATTCCATTGAGCTTGATTGTTATTATTGTTAAGTGTAATATTTATTTGCTCAACAAATGCAACATTTACTCCATTAGATTTCTTAAAATTAGAAATAAAATTATCAATATCCGATGCAATGGTATTGGTAGTTTTTGGTGACAATCCATATGATGTACCAGTAACATTACCACCAGAAATTGTCCCGCCAACAAAATCACCAACAATTTTATTTTTGTCCATTATTGGAGCTTTTAAAGAACGCTTTGTATTACTTTCAAAAAAATCATTTTGCCCAATGTCAAACAAATCACTTCTTTGAAAACGACCTCGACCTGTAATCTCAGTTTGTTGCATTGTTCCAGGAGGAAGATAATCAACAACTTCACCTGGAATTGTTGGCGCGTCTGCAATTTGACGACTTCTTAAATCATTTAAGCTGCCACCAATTCCTTCAAAAAAAATACTCTTGCTACTCTGACTGCGCCGTCTAATAATATAAACATCTTCTGTTGAAAGTTTGGTTGTTGCTGTTTTAAGATTCATTTCTACTGCTGCTTTTGTATCCTTATCTCTTATACCTGAAAGTACGGTGCTGGTTTGCCTGCCATACTTATCGTAATATTCATTCACCAAAAGCTTTTCCAAACCATCCAAATCTATGCTCCTTATAACATCATTTTCAGCAAAAGCATAAGTACTATTCCAAGGATAATCCTTGGCTATCGGATCCACACTCAAAAACCTCCCAACCCTCGGATCATATATCCTCATCCCATAATCCTGCTGATTCCCACTACCCTTTACCTCATTATCATTCTCCTTCCCATTGAACCCGTACCTATAATACCCATAGCTTTCATAACTGCCCTCTCCGCCGTATGTACCCGTACTTCCGTTCGGGTTGTTGGCAGGATCCGCTATTTCCGCAATCATTTCATCCGAAAGGCCGGTTTCAAAGCCGGGTAGCAGTTCTATTTGCCGGGTGGCATAGTAGGTTCCGGGCTGCGGGGCGTAGCGTTGG
>JBBQXO010000337.1:0-2466 GCA_038209595.1 Chitinophagales bacterium | reverse complement strand
CACAAACAAAAAAATCAAGCTGTTTTCAAAAAATCCACCAACTTAGCAAATGCCTTGGCTCGATGGCTGAAAGTAGATTTTTCAGTGGGTGTCATTTGGGCAAAACTCACGCCAGCGCCATCGGGTACAAAAACCGGATCGTAGCCAAAACCTTTTTCGCCGCTTTTTTCGGTTAATATAGTGCCGGGGCAAATCCCTTCATACAAATACCGTTTCCCTTTCCATTCCAGCGAAATGATGGTTCTGAATTGCGCCTTCCGGTTTGCTTTTCCTTCCAGATTTTTTAGCAAAAGGAGAATATTTTCTTCCGGATGGGCTGCATCACCAGCATAGCGGGCACTGCGTACCCCCGGCGCCCCATCGAGTGCCTCTACTTCCAACCCGGTATCTTCACTAAAACAATCTTTGCCGGTCCGCTCCAGGATAACCCGCGATTTTTCTATTGCATTTTCTTCCAGCGTATCAAAAGGTTCTGGGATGGATTCATGAATACCCGCCTCATCCAGCGAAATGATCTGAATACTTGCCGGAATCAGCAATTGAATTTCGGATACTTTATGCTCGTTATGGGTAGCAAATAATAAGGTATGCATCGGTAAAAAAGTAAATAGCTGCGATAGCTGTTAGTCAAAAATGCGCTTTAGCGAAGCCCAGAGGTTTTTCTTCAATGTAATGGCTTCGGCATCTGTGCGGTTTAGTTGGCTCAGGGGCGGGGAAAACAAAAAAGTGGTTTGGTTCCACTTCTGCACCTGAAAATGCGGGAACCGGATTGGTGCCCCGATATCGGCAGGCGCGATGCCAAAATAAAAGGCAACGGCTGCCGGCAATTTTTCCTGCAAAGCATAATATTCCAGCGAATGGGCGGCGGCATTCACGATGGCCGTATCGGCAATCGAAAGGTTTACCGCCTCAAGTATCTTGGTCAGGAGCCCATAATCCGCATCATTCAGGTGCCGGGCAGTGGTATCCTGCACCACCACCAATACCTTTTTTTGGAAATTGCCCAACCAGGCAAGCGGGGCATCCGGCTCCTGTACAATAGCTATTTCCACCCGGGCAACATCCGGAACCGGTTCCTTCAATACTTGCTTCACCACTTCCTTTGCTACGGGGGTTTGCACTTTTACAGGTTGCTTTTTGGCACCCTTAAATTCTTCGGGTAGCACTACAATTCCTGTAGAAAACATCCCTGCCAACAGGGCAGCAGGCATTGCTTCGGCTCCAAGAGTGGTATCGTCCTTGCTGTTTAACATCACCTATCGCTAAAAATTTTGTTTCTTTGCACAAAAATAAGGATAGAATATGATTGCAGCTTTAGAGATTAAAACGACTCCCGTACTCCGTTCAAAATTACCGGATATTGACATTGAAAATATTCCTTTTGGAAGACATTTTACCGACCACATGCTGGTAGCTGAATATGCCGGCGGCGAATGGCAATCAGTTGAAATAAAACCATACCAAAGTCTTCAGATTGACCCTGCCAATGCCGCATTGCATTATGGACAAAGTATTTTCGAAGGCGTAAAAGCCTACCGGCAGCAAAATGGCGAAGTCGCTATTTTCAGACCTATAGATAATTTTCACCGGTTCAATATTTCCGCTACCCGCATGCAAATGCCCGAGGTATCCGAAGAGATTTTTATGGAAGGATTGCGGCAGTTAATTACACTCGATATAGATTGGGTACCCGCTCAACCCGACCATGCTTTATATATCCGTCCATTCCTTTTTGCCAGCGATCCCGCTATTGGGGTGCGGCCTTCTGAGCGGTATACCTTTATAATCATTTTGAGCCCAACAGGCCCCTACTATACGGCGCCCATGCGTATTTATGTAGAAGAGCAGTATACAAGGGCAGCACCCGGTGGTGTGGGTTTTGCTAAAACAGCCGGTAACTATGCCGCAGCCATGTACCCAAGCGCCAAAGCCCAAAAAGCTGGCTACCATCAGGTATTGTGGACAGATGCTTTTGAACACCGCTATGTGCAGGAAATCGGTACCATGAATGTATTTTTTGTATCAGGCAATAAAGTACTCACCCCTTCGCTTGACGAGGGCACCATCCTTGATGGCATTACCCGCAAAAGCGCCATCACCATTTTACAGGAAAATGGATACGAGATTGAGGAAAGAGCCATTTCCATTGACGAACTGATTGAAATGTATAAAAACAAGGAGCTCAATGAGGTTTTTGGGGCAGGTACTGCTGCCACCATCAGCATGATCAAGGAGCTTAAATACCGCGATTTTGAAATGCAGTTCAACACCGGTGAATGGAAAGTAGCCCCATTGGTACTGAAAACACTCAACGATATCCGTTATGGTAAAACAGAAGATACACACGATTGGTTATTTCCGGTATAAATTCTAGCCTAAGCCAACGCAACGGGATTCTTTCTCCTTCATCGTTTTAGGAGAAAGAATCCCGTTGGCTAAGGTTGCTTCTTGGAGCATCAATGGCGG
>JBBQXO010000336.1:0-2467 GCA_038209595.1 Chitinophagales bacterium | reverse complement strand
GTCCCTGATTTTGCCAAAATTGCTGCAACCGCATGCTATGGTCACCAACCCCACAAACCACCGGGGCAAAACGTGCAGTAACAATCAAAAGATTCAGAAGATCAATTTAAGCAATATAAAATACGGAGTACAATAGAGATTAGCGGGTATGCAGGCAGGTATAGCCACCTGCTTCTAAAAGTTTCACAGCTTTACCAGAGAGCAGCGTTGCTAAAAAATTAGGTTCTTCCCAGGGGGCTGTATCAAAACCGAGACCAGCCCGTTTTAATTGCAGGCCCCACCAGCCTTTTTGTATGGCATAAATGGTATACCCATATTCTTCAAGCAGGCTACCCACTTTTGAGGGATAACCGGCATGATCCTCGTATATAATGTGATCAATACGTTTTGTCCTCAGCAAATTTTGAGCTCCCATCAATACCCTTTCTTCTGCGCCTTCCACATCAATTTTCAGGAGGTCAATTTTATGCCCTTCTGAAAAATAGTTATCGAGGGTAACCTCATCTATAGTAGTGCTGTTTGGGGAAGGGGTATGCGTAGTATAGGCAGTGCCTTTGTTGTTGGCATAAATGGCAGGCCGTTCAAGTTCTATTTTACCCATTTGGTCTCCAGCGGCTTTCGCTACCAACGACCATTTCCCGGCATATTTAAGACAATGTATATTTTCTTGCAGCACCGGTAAAATTTCCGGGTTACACTCAAAGCTGTACACCCTGCCACCACACTGTGTTTTACGCAACATCAGCCGGGTGATGTACCCAATATTGGCTCCTACATCTACCTGCAATCCAACAGGATTAGTAAGTTTCCAAATCAATTCGGTCAGCGCAATATCATATAATCCAGTACGCTTTATGGCACGATCCAAATAGTCCCCACTAAAAGTGCGCAATGGTAAACGCCAGCAGTCTTTGTCCTTAAGGCGTTGCGTGGTTCTTCGCAAAAACACCTGTAAGGGCTGCAGGTAGTATTCTGGTTTTTTAATATAGGAAAGGTTCACGATAGGGATAAATTTTTTATTTTGCTAAATCCTTGTAAAATGCCAAACCCCATTTAAAGAGGCTTTTACTGAAAAGCCATTGTGCTGAATCGCTGAAATAATAGCCTCCTGATCCTTTTTTTTACCCGGATACAAACCCGGATGAAGTTCCATCACAATATCTGTAACCGAAGCGGGTAAATCAAGAGGCACTTCCATCATAATCCTTTCACTCCCTTCCACATCAATCAACAATATCTGTGGCCTTATTTTATATTCGTTACAGATTTTTTGCAGATCGAAAACCAAAGGATTAGCACTTACTTTTTGAAAATCGGTTGTGGTAAATGAAACCGTTCCCCCAAGACTTCCCCGGATTTCATTGAATCCGCTGATTTCAACATTAGGAGCTGACCATACCGGAAAGCCGTATCCAGTTAGAATGGTACAATTTTTATATTTGGACAACCATACAGATGAGGTTTTTGTCAGTGTTGGTGATGCTTCAACTGCCAGAATTCGCCCATTTACTCCAATCTTTTCAGCAACAATAGCCGTAAGAATACCAATCGAACTACCCATTTCAATCACTTGCATACCCGGCATTAAAAACTCAAGAAGCAAGGCACGTTCTTCGGCTTCATACCCCTTTTTACAAAGCAGCCATTTGGTTCCAAAACTCCAAGGCATGGAGCGCACCGGAATACCCACCCCATCTAATACTATTTGCTTTGGCCATAACCATTCAGGCATAAAATTACGCAGCAGCCATCGCCGAAATAAAAGCATCTGTTGTTTCATATACTCGATAATTTACAAAGGACTTGAAACAATATTTTGGAAATAATCACCAAATTTCCTAGAGATAAAGGATTTCTTCCCATATACTTCCAACATGGAAACCCCGACAAATTTGCTTTCATTTTCTTATTGTTTTTATTGACAGATAATTTATTCTGCAAAAAAAACTTACAATATTTAGTATATGGCCTAGGGATGCTTCACCTGCTTGTTGGGAAAAGCTTCTTGCTTTTGCCAATAAATAGTATTATCAACCAAGGCAATACCCATCATTAAAAAAGCTGCATTATAAACATTAAATACAATGGGAAGCCCGTATATCATACAGGCAAACAAGAACCATTTGAGCGGGCGCCCAAAAGGCAGTCGTTTGAGCAGCGTAAGTATAAGCGCCAAACGTAAGAGCATCATCACGAACCCGCCCTCTAGAAATACTTGCACAAACTCTGATTCGTAATAGCCGAACCGAAGCACGGCCTCGCTTCTGCCAAATAAGATGGTGGAACCCTGATAGGTAGCTCCGGCACCCACACCCAATATAGGGTCGGGGAAATTTGCCAAATTATTAAATTTATTCAGCCCAAAAGTCAATCGTTTCGATTGTTCACCTCTTTTCTGTAATTTGGTTGTTCGCTCTACAAAGTTGTCAATAGCCCGGTTGGCATTGTCAAATACCGGCCCACTGCC
>JBBQXO010000335.1:0-2540 GCA_038209595.1 Chitinophagales bacterium | reverse complement strand
CCAATGTTTAACCATTGGTTCAATGTTTATGTAGTCACCAGTCATAAGCCTTTCTTTTAAACCTTTTTCATTTTCAAAAGTGACTTCACCTTCAATACAAATCAATAGTGCAGGAGTTTTGGTAATATGTTCTTTTAATTTTTCGCCTTTCAAAATTTTTATGGCAGTTGCGTTTCCCATTTCGCTTTTGAAAAGCGAAATAGCTGAAACTGGTTTTTCTTGTGTATGTAATTCTTTTATGTTCATTGGAAATATTGGTGAAATGTTGAGAATGAAGTTTGAATGTGTTCAAATTGCTTTGCTGTTTTGGTTTCATCTTTAGCCTCTGAAAGCTCTTTTACCAAATCAATGTAGGGCAACAACCACTTATGCAATTCATCGTGTGCTTTACCTTTCATAGTGCAATTGGAAGTAAGTAAATCAACGTTTTTCTGTAAGTTTTTCGAAAGGGTTTTGTATTCTGTCAATGTTGTTCCCTTGAAATTCGATACATCATTTTCCATATTGCGAATATGCGTTATCATATTTTCATCTACTTTCCATTTTTCGCCATTGTTGAGTTCAATGGTTTCGTTTTCATCGTGTTGATGTTCTGGCTCTTGTGCCACAATTTCCGTTTTTACTTTCGCTTGTTCTTTTGTTGCATTATTGCAAGAGAATAGCAAAATGCTTCCAGCTAAAATTATTATTATCGTTTTCATATTTTCTTTTTTGAAATGGTGAAATAGGCAGCGATTGTAAATGCAAGCGTTACAACTATTCTAAAAATCATTGCTCCAATGGTTTTCGTTTCATAAATACCACCAGAGTGGGCGTGAATTTTAAGACCGATAAAAGCTGCTATTAATATTGCTGTTGAAATACTTAAGAGTGCAGTTGTCCATTTTTTGTTCTTTATGAACCCATAGGCTGCTAATAGATAGAGAATACTGCTAATGAAATTTGCCCAAACAACAAGTAAAACATAATTGCCTTCTTTGGCTCTGATACCGAATAAATCAAAGATTACAGAAGTGCTTAAAAACAAAGTAAGCAAACCGAAACCAGTTAAGATTGTTGCTAAAATATTTGGAATTGCTTTTTTCATTTTCATTTTATTCTTTATCTAAATTCAAAGGCTTGGTGCAGAAAAACCAATCATAACAGGTCATTTCTTCCTTGTTCTCCATGCGGTCTTTTGCAACTCCGCAAGAACCAGCTGGTGGTACAATAACATCATCACCAGGCTGCCAATCTGCAGGAGTAGCAATACTATACTTATCAGCAGTTTGCATCGCAATTAAAGCTCTTTTCAATTCATCAAAATTTCTTCCTAGCGAAAGTGGATAATAAATAATTGCACGAATAGTTCCCTTTGGGTCAATAAAAAATACTGCTCTCACTGCCTTTGTGCTGCTCTCTCCAGGTTGAATCATTCCATATTTTTTAGCTATTTCCATTGTGATATCTTCAATTAATGGAAAATTAACTTCAATATTTTTCATCCCTTTAAATTCAATTTTCTCTTTAATGGTTCTTAACCAAGCGATATGGCTATATAGACCATCAATAGAAAGGCCTACTAATTTGCAATTCAATGCTTCAAACTCATTTTCTCTTCTCGCAAAAGTCATAAATTCAGACGTACAAACGGGAGTGAAATCTGCTGGATGACTGAAAAGAATCACCCATTTGTCTTTGTAATCAGCAGGGAAATTTATCTCTCCTTGCGTTGTGATAGCCTTAAATTCTGGTGCTTTGTCACCTATTCTTGGCATGGCTATATTTTGTTGATCTAGTTGTTGTTCCATTTTATGTTTGATTTTAGTTATAGTTTAATGATTATTTTCTGAGTTGCTTTTTCGTAAGGGGTTTCAATCGCAATGAAATAAATCCCTTCATTCATTTGTCCTTTTATTTCTTTGGAAAATGTATTTTCTCCAGGTTGTAAATGTTTCAATACTCTGTTCTCAATCAGTTTTCCGTTTGCATCCTGAATAACAATTTTCACATCAGAAATTTTGTTGAGATAAAACCTCACAGTAAAATTCCCATCGTTTGGATTTGGATATACCAGCATTTTTAGAGAACCAATGCTTTGTTCATTCAAATCATCTATGCCAACCGTATTGTTTTTAATCACATAAACTTTAAAGATCTCACTACTTGCAGTGCTTTGAGTTCCTGTGTTTGTGAAAAAAATATTCTTTGCAGAGCTACTGATGCCGCCATAAATATATCCAACTAAAGTACTGTCTGCTGTAAAATCATCCAACTTAAAAACTTCATTATTGTAATGAGGAACATTGGCTATTGGAATAAATTCAGAACCGGCACCTAACAAACTTGGCATTTCAATTGGCAGTTTATATTCTGCCATTGTTCCTGCTGAATTTCTTGTTACGCGAGCAATAGTTTTAACAAAAGGCACATTATTGTCTTGCACCAAAATACCCAAACTATCATAGTACTGAGCAATACCACCAAAAAACACATTGTGCATTTCGTTGCTTATTGCTGAATAGATTGGCAATGTTGCACAATGATAATGGTTATAATAC
>JBBQXO010000334.1:0-2612 GCA_038209595.1 Chitinophagales bacterium | reverse complement strand
TTGCTATGGCGCCTATGCCATTGGCCGGTCCGTCAATGGTATTTTCCACTATCCGAAAGGGTACGGGTTTTTTTTCTGAAGCCAGCCACAATGCCTGAAAGTATTTTGCAGAATCAAACGGGGTGGTTTGAAGCTGCATATCGGGTGTGGGGCCAAAGCCCGCCCGCCAGAAAAGGTGATTCTGTTTTTGGAGTGGATGCATGGTGCTTTGGACGCCAAAGGAAAGAGAATGTTTAAAATCGGGAGGATTTTTTTTAAAAAAGAATCAAAATGAGCAACCGAACCGAGAGTACGTTTTTTTGAAGTTAAGGTCTTTAAAACTGCGCTTTTATCCCGGCAAGCAGCCTATGTTGGTTTAGCCGAATATCCTGGTTATCAAAAGCTACTTTTCCGTTTAAGTAGTCCCAGTTTGCATGTATTGAAAAAGTTCTGCTGATGCGGTATTCTGTTTGAATAGCCGCTGCAGCAGTAAAGCTACCCTCCCCCTGGAATCCACCTCCTGTTACGCTTCTGGTTTCCAGCACGTAATCAAGTCCGCCAATTCCTATTTTAGGAAGTATCAAAAATCGGTTCTGTTTATCAAGCTTAAAAGCATAAGTATAAAAAATGGCTATACTGTTGATCGAAATCCATTTTTTGATGCCGGAAACATTATCATTAATGGCCGATTGCGTATTGTTGATAAATGCAAAACTTAAAAAATGGTTAGTGGGTGCCACCCGTATTCCCGCTTCAAAGCCAAATATCCAGGGCATAAAATCTTTTACAAGTGGTTGATTTTGGGTAGGCCACCAGTTTCTGTAATTTTGATTTGGGAAGGTATTGCCTGTCAATATGGATAAAAAATATTTCTTGTTCACAAAAGGATCGTCCGGTTTAGGTTTTGTAACACCGCAATCTTCAAGAGGCGGCAATTGCTTGAGTAATTCCATGGCTTCGCTCTCTCTTAGTTTTATTAATTCCACAGTTGGCCGGAATATTTTTTCTGTTACTCCAACCACTTCAAAATAAAGGATGTCGCCATCTTCTATTATAATTTCTTTTCTTTTGGTTTTAGGTCCAGGTTTTTTTACTCCCATGTCAGCGGAAATAGTATAGATTCCGGTATCAACATCATGAAATGAATACGTTTTGTTTGGCAATCTGCAAAGTAGTGAGTCATTCAAAAATACAGGCAACTTGTTAAGTATTCCCTTTTGGGGTATTTGCCGATACATGAAAAAAATAATGACAATGCGTCCTTTACCGGGTGGTGGTTGCGGAGGGTCAGGTTTTACCTGAGCATAGAGTGTAACCGGGATAATAAATAGTAATGTGTGTAAAATATATTTCATTTCAAATTAACTTTATATTTTTAGAAGTACCATAAAAGAATTAAAGGGATCTATAGCAAATATATTTTTTACTTGTTTGAAGTGTAAGGATTTTGTTTCCTGAGATGGTGTTTTCAAAAAGCATATCATTTTGCTCAAACTTATCTAATAAAAGGTCATTACAAAATATTCTGTTTTGCAGATGAATATTATTGAGAAGTAAAAGGCTGTATTTATTTAAGGCTATATCTTTTTTAACTGAATTTTGCAAAAAACACAGATAAGGCGAAAAAAAATTAAATGGAGCGATTATGAGCATCATGACATAAATATATAAGAACAATATTGGCCAAAAATTACAAATCCTCACTCCGAAATACTCGGAGTGAGGATTTGTAATTGATCCTGTTTAAGTTTTTGTACAGGTTTATTCGAAAGCTCTTGCTAATATTTTTTAAATTATCCGTAGCCTTATTTACACCAATAAACTTTTCCTTTCCCGGTAAATTTTCCAGATCATTTCTCCATAAAGGGTATTGGCCCAGGCAAACCATTTGCGGGTAAACTGATTGGCATCATCCTTATGAATACTTTCGTGCATAAATCCGGTACCGCCATGTGTTTTACGCAGGGTTTCTATACAGCTTGCTATTTCCCTGTCATCCGTACTTGTAATGGCTTGTAGAATAATGCTCATTGGCCAGATGGTATCAGCTCCGGTATGTGGACCGCCGATGCCTGCTGCTGCTTTCCCCTCGTAAAAGAAAGGATTGTTTTTACTCAAAACCACCTTTCTTGTGTTGAGGTAAAGCGGATTGCTCGGTGCAAAAGCACCGAGGTAGGGCAGCGACAGCAAGGAGGGTACGTTAGCATCATCCATCATATGAAAACTACCAAATCCATTTACCTCAAACGCGATAATTTTTCCAAACTGCGGATGTTGTATAATACCATGTTTTTGCAAGGCTTCTTTCACCTGTTTTTGTAAGGCCTGCATTTTTTCGGAAAGCGTTTTTTGGTTTACATATGGTAGGGCGAGCAGTTCTGCCAATTGCCCCAGCGAAACCACAGCAAAAAAATTGGACGGTATCAGAAAGGGGAATAAAGTAGCATCATCACTTGGCCTGAATATAGATACAATGAGGCCATTGGGATTAACCGGATATCCAAATCCACCTAATGGTACGCCGTCTGTGGCCCAGGCAGTGGTTCTTTGAAAGCTGTATGGCCCTTTGTTTTCAAACCGCTGCTGTTCGGTAAACGTTTGATAAACCAAACGCATGGCTTCCACCCAATCCT
>JBBQXO010000333.1:0-2720 GCA_038209595.1 Chitinophagales bacterium | reverse complement strand
AAACTAATTTCATCCTTTGTAAATAAAATAATCAACATGGCACTTGCCAGTCCTAAACTAAGGCCTAAGATATTGATACCGGAATAAATTTTATTCCTTGAAATATTACGCCATGCTGTAAGAAAATAATTTTTTATCATATTATAAATTTATTCAGTTCTTAAACTTTTAACCGGGTTAGCAATAGCCGTTTTAATAGCCTGGAAACTGATGGTGAATAAGGTAATAAATAAAACAATACCCCCTGCCATGGCAAATAGCCACCAGTTCATAGGAGTGCGGTAAGCAAAATTCGTCAACCATTGCTGCATAACCCACCAGGTTAGTGGCATAGCAATGGTCATAGCTATTAGTGATAGCAGCAGTAGTTCCCTTGAAAGATATACCACCAATCCAGATACACTTGCTCCCAAAACCTTGCGAATGCTGACTTCTTTTGATTTTTGTCTTGCGGTATACACGGAAAGACCCAACAATCCAAGACAACAAATAATCACCGAAACAATGGCAGCAATACCAATGTGTTGCCTGAATTTTTCTTCCCTGCTATATTGTTGTTCAAAAAATTCATTCATCCAGCGGTTTTCCAAGGTATATCCTCCATAAAAAGGATTCAGGGCCTGTTGTACCTGTGTAGAAAGCTCCTTGAAATTTTGACCATTATACCGAACGGCAAAAAAATTAATATACTCAACAGGACTAAGAACCAGCCCACCAATTTTTCGCTGCAAGCCATGCTGATGATAATCTTTTACCACACCTACTACTGTACCCTCAATACCAGAAGTTGATAACTTCTTCCCGATAGCGTTTTGCGCAGTACCCCAACCGAAAACTCTTGCAGCAGATTCGTTAATAATAAAACCCCCTTTTACGTCGGCTTCATTACCCTTTATAAAATCCCGGCCTGCCACTATAGACAACCCTATGGTTTTTATGTAATCCTCATCCGCAGGAATAAATTCAATACTTACTCCTTTATCCTTCTGCATGCCCTCAGGATAGGCAAATTGACCATCCCAACCCGATACTCCGGGTACTGCATTGGAACTTGTAACATGCGTTACTCCCGAAATAGAAAGCAGCGCATTCTTAGCTGCGGTTGCTTGCTGATGCCGTAAACCCCAAGGTAACTTCTGAAGGTCCACCAGCATGATATTCTCTTTTTCAAAACCCAGATCTTGCTGGCGCATAAAGGAAATTTGTTTCCAAATAACCAAGATGCTTATCATAAAACTAACGGATAATACTATTTGAAAAGTAACCAGCACTTTGCGCAACAGCGTGCCTGAAACAGAATGAGAAAATTTACCTTTTAGCACTTGGATTGGCTCATAACCAGAAAGCACCAAAGCCGGGTAAAAGCCTGCCAAAGGAATGAGCACTACCAAAACGCCCAGTATAATCAACAGATTGGCTGGTGCAAGTAAGAGCGGAAGCGTGAAATTTTTGTCAGCTATGTCGTTAAAAGCCGGCAGTAAAGAAATCATGAGTAAAAGACTGATGATAAGTGCAAAGGCACAAAGCAACCCGGTCTCCATAAGAAATTGTCCGATAAGCCTGCTTCGAACATTTCCCAACAATTTTTGCACGCCTATTTCTCTTGCTCTATCCATAGAGCGCACAGTAGTAAGATTTATAAAATTGAAACTTGCCATTAATAAAACAAACAAGGCTATGCCAATGTAAAGTTTTACCATTTTATAACTCCCAACAGGTCCATACCCAGTAGCCATATTGGAGTGCAGATAAATATCGGAAAAAGAACGTAAATTAAGAAAGCTTTGGTATCCATATTTTTCCACTTCATTTTTTCCATAAATCTGAACAATACCACGGATTTTTGCTTCCAGCTTTTCCAAATTTGCATTGCTGCCCACTTTTACATAATTATAAACATTCAGATTAAACCAGCCTGTGGAAAATTGTTCTTCACAGAAACCGGGATCATCTGCACATTTGGAAGAAAATGATAATAGCATATTAAACTGTAAATGAGAATGCTCAGGAATATCCTGAAAAACCGCAGTTACCTGATATGGAATTGTATCCTGAATAAAAAGTGTTTTACCGACCGGGTTGTCGTTTCCGAAATACTTAATAGCAGATGTTTTACTGAGTGCCACGCTATAGGGTTGTTCAAGTGCGAGTGCCCTATTACCCTGCAGCAATGGCAAACCTATTACCTCTATAAAGGATTGGTCGGCCATCAATGCATTTTCATTGTAATACGTTTCTTTGTGTTTGATAATGGGTCTTGCAATACTTGCGTAGGTTACCTTTTCTATTTCAGGAAAATTGGCTTCCAATGCCTTACCTACCGGCCACCCATTCGTAGAAACCGCTTCCATGCTACCATCTGAACTCCGCAGCATGGATTCTAAACGATAAGTATTGGATGCTGAGAAAAAGGATTTGTCATAACTCAATTCATCTTTTGCCCAAATACTTATGAGCAGAAAAGCAGTAATACCCAAAACCAGGCTACATAGGCTAATCCAAAAATAAAATTTGTTTTTCAGCGCATTGCGCCATGCCATTTTTAGTGTGATTCTAAACATGCTTGTGTGTATTTAAATTATTCAGTTCTTAAACTTTTAACCGGGTTCGCAATAGCCGTTTTAATAGCCTGGAAACTGATGGTAGCTACTGCAATAAAAATTGCTGCAAAACCCGCACCCACAAATATCCAGATACTCAAAGGAGACCGATAGGCATAA
>JBBQXO010000332.1:0-2722 GCA_038209595.1 Chitinophagales bacterium | reverse complement strand
TATTGATGGATTTCGCCAAGCGAAAAAATATGAATCAGGCTTACATTTATTCATAGTCAAATGTAAAGAAGATAATAACCCGAATCATAAATAATTCTAATTCTGCAGCCGTGGTGCTTGACTCTAAACAATATACAACGGATACACACAATAAATAAGAATACAATCAGCAGATTTCATTTTATGATGTTGGAAAATAAGGTGAAGGCGATAATAGGGATGAGTTGATTGGGATTTCTTTTAAAGGATTATCTTCAAATTATTTAATCAAATATAGAAGTAAAGAGAAGATGAATTTTCGATGTTAGGATATCGAATAAATAAAGCGGAAATAAATAGGCATCAGAAAAAATTCTAAGGTTTTATTTGTTTATGCTTTCACTAAAACATCCAACAAACCAACCTTAATTTCATTTAATTGTTCACTAAATCTATGCTGTTGTTCAGGATTAAATTTATACTCTTTTCCATTTGCAGAAGGTGGAATTATTGTAATATTATTTTTAAAGGTATTATATAAATTCAAGATATCCACTAAAGTTTTTGAATTTAATCCCTTATGTTTTCCATATATTTGTAACAAATTATTTAACTTAAGGGTTCCACTTTTTAAAAATCCCTTCAAATCTTTGGCACTGCAAATACCTTCTTCAATCCAATTTTCCAATAGCTGAATGGAAACAATAAAAGTTTTAATATCCGCAATAAATAAAGTTTTAATACTTTGGGAGCGGAATAACCTGGCAGATAAATCATCTGCAATATATAAAGCAACAATGGCAGTAAGGATTGCAATGAGAATTTCTGTTAACGAAATTTCCTTGCTCAAAGTGAAATAGGAATATTGAGATAAGAATACACCTATTCCACAGCCCAAAGCAATAAAAAGAAATGATTTAATAAAGCGTTTAAGCATTTGCTAATACCTGAGCTTGCCGATTTGAAGCATTTGGGATATAATCGTTCAAAATCCTATCTTTCCAGTCAGGTTCCTGTCTGGAAATTATTTTCAGATGTTTACTTACCTTTTCTACACCAAACTCTTGCGCTAACCTGCCAAAAGATTCACTTAAAAAGGAAGAAGCGTATCCTGCTGTATAATCCAGATCAACAGTAAGAATTTCATTCGCAATTAAAACCTCCTTAAATTTATCCTTCAAAAGTTCATTGAAGAATGCCTCACCAGAAAAAGGGCCATCCGAAATATATCGTGCCCCAGGGTAGGTCGTAAAATCTTTGCTAACTTTAAGTGTTGACATAGGTACACTTTTTATCTAAAGTCCAAAAATAAGCAGTTCCCTCGAAGAAATTCGTTAAATTATTAATTAATTGATTTTCAAATGAATAGGAACAACCATTACTTACTATTTTTAAATTTCGTATAGCCTTTTTGTCAAAAGCTGAAAGAATGGTTGGTAACCCTTGACCACGCTCCTTTTGTTGAGTAGAGGATCCATATTCTCCTTCAAATGCTTTTTGCAAAACACTTTTATCATCCAAAAGCTGAGCTAGTCTACTAAAGAAACCCCTCCGAATGGTACGTAATAGGCCAAATCCATTGTCAACAAATGTAAAATATACCTTTTGTTCCGGATAATTATGGACTACAGAAAGATACCATCTCTTTCTTTTAGAAAGCTCATTTATGAAATAAGTATTCCTTCTTCCTGCTTTTTTAAATGCATGATTCACTGAATTGGCCATCATTTCTACTACCGCACCTTGCATAGGCTGATTAAAATCTTCTTCCCCATAAACAGTATGCATTGCTGCCCTTATCTCCATTGCAATTCTTTGCTGCTCTGTCTTTCCCCTTCCCTTTACAAAAATTTTGTGTTTACCCAAAATACGTTCACCTCGATGGTTAGTAAAATGTTCTAAAAAACCAGATTCTTCTATTTCATTTTTAGCTAATGAATTTATAGGCATTTTACATTGTACTTTAACGCCTAGAGTATACAAATCACTTACAACTGATAATAACAGGGCAAGGGCGGCAGCATTTACTTTTTCTACATCGCTAAAATCCACTATAAGTAATATTTCCTTTCCGGGTACTCTTTTACACTCATAAATAATTTTCAATACTGTCTCGAGATCTACTGATGTTGAAAATATATCAGGAACCTTAACTGTTACTTCTTTTTTCCGTTTTTGCCCCAAACACTTCCCAACCTTCTCAATAGCTTTTTTCTTGGTATACATTAAATTTTTCAACTTTAACCATCTTGCTCTTTTTGCTCTTTTTTTATAGACCTTCAATTCGGAAAACCGTTGGTTTGACATTTTAAATATTTAAATTTTTTATTCCAATTACATCAACGCTTCACACTTCACCTGCCACAAATACGCCGCTTTATTAAACCCACTTTTATTATACTTCCCAAAATATCACCAAATCCCTTCAATTCATTCCCCTTAGAAAGAATACAGTTTCCGTCACCCCTCCCAACCCGTAACCTGCTTAAAAGAGTACCATGCCTGCCAGTAATTACGCAGTGCCGACAGGTAACTTCTGTTGGCATTGTCTTTTTCAGATTGGGCAATACCAAGATCGGTAATTGTGAGTTTGCCCACCTGATACAATTGGTTGCTAAGCGCATATGGCCGGGCAGTTCCCGTTTGTGTTTTGGTAACGAGGACAATGTTTATGCGGAGCAGAAAAATATTGTTGTACAGCGTGGTAATTTCCTGATCAAAATTGGCTTCGTCCATAGCATTG
>JBBQXO010000331.1:0-2801 GCA_038209595.1 Chitinophagales bacterium | reverse complement strand
ACGCACTAAACCATCGCCTCCATGGCGGGTGTTAATCCCAAGGCGGGGTTCTCGCATCAGCTCAAACTCAGCTATATATTTATTCAAATGCGGACTATATATCGCAAAGGTAGAATCAGGACTACTCATGCCCAAAAACACACGTTGCAGCGTATTTGCCTGATTATTCCAAATAATACCAGCATTATTCGCATTCGGGTTGTTGGATCTAAACCGCATTTGACCGGCTATGTCAATCATGAAGGCTGGATCTGTAACACCAAAGCCTACATTTTGTGCGAGAGATAATAAACTCCCATGTTGAAGGATTATTATTAAAAGGAAGCTTAGTCTTTTCATAATCTTTTTTAAACACAAAATAATTAAAAGATTTGAATAATTTTAGTAAAGTCCTGTTTTTTTTAGCTGCTTCCTAAATCCATAGTAAAAATTTTCAGTCTTCCTGCATTAAAATTTATCTTAAATATTTGATATTCATAGTCTTTGCTTAAAATGAATGTTTTTTTAGGTGGGAATATTTAATTTTTATTTGCAGCCCGCCATTTTTAAAATGGGTAAGGTTCAGTTTAAAATATCTTTACTATTTGAAAGAAAGCACCTCTGTATTGAATGTGTCTCCCATGTTTTATTTAACAATCGCTAAGCGATAACTCCCGTTTTTTTAAAAACTTCATGCCAATTATTAATCCGGTCTGTGTCCCATTTTCGTTATTTCATTTCCTTCTCTAAGTAGGCTCCAAGCATCATGGGGTTCAACCCTCTTGCTACAATAATACCATCCGGATTTATAAGCACATTATCCGGAATGGCGTTGATACTGTAGGTAAGCGCTGCTTCATTATAATTGCCCTTTATATCGGATACATGCCACCAAGGCAGCTTATCTTTTTTTATGGCTGCCATCCATTGTTCTTTTTTCGCGTCAAGTGAAACGGCATAAATATCAAATCCTTTATCTTTAAAAGTATCATTTACCTTAACTAGTTCAGGGTTTTCTTCACGGCAAGGGCCACACCAACTTGCCCAAAATTCTAAAAGCATCCATTTGCCGGTTTTGGAGGAAAGCGATAGAAGATTGCCGCTTGTATCGGGTTGGTTGACCTCCGCAAAGGGTAATCCTATTTCAATTTTTTTGTAAGCTGAAAGGTATTTTTGAATGTCCTGTCCTTTGTCGCTTAGTTTTTGTCCATCAGACATCAGGTTAAAAAGTACTTTGGTGGAGTCAGCACCATAAGTTTTGGACATGATACGCAATATATGAAGGCTATATAAATTATCGGGAAATTGTCTGATGTAATTACGTTCTGCTTGTTCTTGTTTTTTTTCAAGAATATTGTATTCTTGTTCAATTTGGCTGATTGCTTCCTTATCTCCCCCTTTTTTTTGTAATTTTTCTGCTTTGGCTTCCAATTTTTCCATTCCCTTGTCATAAGGTTTTTCAATCCTCCTTAAAGCTGCTGCATGCTCATTTACCGGGCTTCCTTTTACCTCTGCTTCTCTGAGTATTTTGGTGTTTTGAGTAATAGTGGTAAGCCCGGGCCCTAGCCAAAAGGAACGGTATTGGAGTTGCCCTTCGAAATTGCCCATTATCCAGGCTTCAATAGCATCATCCTGTAATTGTCCTTTAAATTGAATGGTGTTGTTTTGAACCGTAGTACTGTCCTTTATTTCGCTATTTCCGTCTATGTACTTCAAATAGTATTTTGTTCCGTCTTTGGCTCCTTTTAGTTGTACGGATACTTCAAAAGGTTGCTGCGCAAATATGCCCAAAGTAGAAAAAATGCTGGTGGCTATCAATAAATTTTTCATTGTACAATAATATTAAATAACAGTTAAACTGATACAGCTTGCTTACCATGTTTTTGGAAAAAGTTATTACAGCGATACTTATCAGGCAAATTTTAGCATAACGGTAAGTTTTGCCGACAAAAATTTCTAATCCTTCTGGTCCGGTTCTCCCTTATTTTTGATTCATGAAAAAATTCAGGGTTCCCAAATATTTATCTGCAGTGCAAATTCCATTCCTTGCGCTGTGCGGGTTGTTTTTTATAATGGTAAATCCATTGCATCTAAACGCTCAAAGCCCTGTATGTCCCTTGGGTACACAATGGAAATTGGTGCCACAGTTTAGTGATGAGTTCAATGGGAATCAGTTGGATACGGCTAAGTTTTGGGATTTCAACCCCACTTTTCATGGGCGAAAACCTGCTTATTTCGATAGGCGAAATGTAAGGGTTCGAAAAGGGTTTTTAGAGCTTTGGGCCCGGGTTCAAAAGCCTCATAAAGTAACGGTGGAAAATAAAGTACGTGGCTACGACAAGTTTACGGCCTCTATCATTAAAAGCAAACAGCGTATCCGGTATGGATATTTCGAAACCCGTGCTAAAGCCATGAAAGCAAGTGTATCTGCCGCATTTTGGCTTTACGATCCTTTGGATGGCCCGACAAAATATATGGCTGGTGATTTTTCGGAGGAAATTGACATCTTTGAGGTATTTGGCAAACCCACAAAAAAAGCGAATGATAGTATTTATTTTGCGACCCTACATCGCATGGAAACCCCTTATGTGGAAGCTATTGTTAAGTCAAAGCAAACTAACTTGCCCAATAAAAGTTATAAAACCAAGGTAGCTTTCGATTTTACGGAAGATTTTCATGTATATGGATTGTTATGGACGCCCAATGAACTCGTTTGGTATATAGATGGGAAGGAGGTTTTTAGACGGGCAAATGATTTTTTCAAACGTCCATTGCATGTAATGCTCGATACCGAAATAATGGAAGCATGGGCCGGGTTACCC
>JBBQXO010000330.1:0-2824 GCA_038209595.1 Chitinophagales bacterium | reverse complement strand
CTGCTCATGGCCATGGCACCGGCACTTGTACCGGCTATTAAAAAACTGGTTTCGTGTTGATATCTATGTTTCATGATTTGTAAAAAAGCGGTGCCACCGAATGTACTGGAAAGTCGCATTTGATTGCCTCCGCTCATCATTAGAGCATCGCAGTTTTTGAGCCTTTCAAGATATTCTGGTATTTGCGTATCGGATCGGTTGCGGATATGCATTACATTAATGTCCACACATCCTATTTTGCCAAAAGCATCCACATAATTTTCGCCCACCTCGTATGGTATGGTAGATGCAGTGGTAATAACTTCAATCTTTGCATCAATCCCACCGGCCTGTTCAACAAACCGTTTAAGAATACCTAATTCAAAAAAGTTCAGGTTATTGCGGTGTATTTCGCCTTTCTCTAGATCGGTTCCTTTGTCCTCAGCGCCGCCTATTGCTATCAATGTTCCTTTTGGATGCATGCCCTCTTTGCTGTTTCCAGACAAATGTAGCGCTTGCATCTTTTTATCCGTGCAAAAGATATTTTGTTTTCAGGAAATGGACATTGCCGCTTTTTACCTTATTTTCACTTTTATAAAGAAAAAAAAAGATCAACCGCAATGAGAATACTTGAATTAAAAATCCTGAAAGGTCCAAATTATTGGAGTGTACGCCGTAATAAACTGATTCAGATGAAACTGGATTTGGAGGATATGGAGCAAAATCCTACCAACAATGTCTCTGGATTTAAAGAAAGGCTCGAAGCCATGTTTCCGAGTATGCATGCCCACAGATGTAGTGTAGGCGAACCCGGTGGTTTTTTTCAGCGGGTAGAAGAAGGCACGTGGATGGGGCATGTAATTGAGCATATAGCGCTTGAAATACAGACACTTGCAGGGATGATGTGTGGTTTTGGAAGAACCCGTGGCACCGGTACAGATGGCGAATATCACGTTGTGTTTACTTACATGGAAGAAGATGCAGGGGTGTATGCGGCCAAAGCTGCCTTTCGTATTTGCGAAGCCCTGATTGATGGGTCCGAGTATGATCTGGAAAATGATATACAGCAAATGCGGGAAATTCGAGAAGACACCCGCCTTGGGCCAAGTACGGGGTGTATTGTAGAAGAAGCGGCTAAAAGAGGCATTCCCTATATCCGTTTAAACAAGCAATCTTTGGTACAACTAGGGTATGGGGTGCATCAAAAACGTATTCGTGCTACCATAGCAAGTACTACGGGGAATATTGCGGTTGACATTGCATGCAATAAGGAAGAAACCAAAGCGCTGCTGGAAACTGCGGAAATATCGGTACCCCGGGGAGTGGTCATTCGCACCGAATTAGGGTTGCAAGAGGCCATAGATAAATTCGGCTATCCTTTGGTGATCAAGCCGATAGATGGAAATCATGGCAAAGGAAATACCACCAACATAACCACCTGGAAGCAAGCGCTAAAAGCATTTGAAGCTGCCAAACATTTCAGTAGGAGTGTGATTGTAGAAAGATATATCCTTGGGTTCGATTTTCGGGTACTTGTTATTGATTATAAATTTATAGCCGCTGCCCTCCGCACCCCGGCAAGTGTTACCGGCGATGGAACAAACACCATTCAATGGTTGATAGAGGAAACCAACAAGGATCCCCGGCGTGGTTTCGGGCATGAAAAAGTGCTGACGCAAATAACGGTAGATCAGTTTACGGAGAAAATACTGGAAGAAAAAGGCTATACCCTCGAAACCATACCTCCTGCCGGAGAACTGGTACTGGTAAAACCAACAGCCAACCTGAGTACTGGCGGTACGAGTACCGACGTGACCGATCTGGTGCATCCTGATAATATTTTTACCTGTGAACGCATAGCCCGGATTATTGGTCTTGATATTTGTGGTATTGACATCATGGCTCCTGATTTACAAATGCCTATCCACCTAAATGGAGGCGCGGTACTCGAAGTAAATGCCGCTCCCGGATTCAGGATGCATTTGGAGCCAGCCGACGGGTTGCCCCGAAATGTGGCAGAACCGGTGATAGATATGCTTTTCCCAAGGGGTAGTAAAGGCCGGATACCAATTATTGCTATTACCGGTACCAATGGAAAAACCACCACTTCCCGGCTTACTGCACACATTATGAAAAGTACCGGACGTAAAGTGGGTTTTACTACAAGCGATGGCGTATACATCAACAATCAAATGATGATGAAGGGCGATTGTACAGGTCCTTTAAGTGCACAGTTTGTATTGAAAGATCCAACAGTTGATTTTGCCGTATTAGAATGTGCAAGGGGCGGTATTTTAAAATCAGGTCTTGCTTTTCAGCATTGCGATGTGAGCATTGTCACCAATGTGGCCGCAGACCATATGGGATTGGGGGGCATCAACACCCTTGAGCAAATGGCCAAACTGAAAGCCGTGGTGCCTGAAACCACCCGGAAAGATGGGTATGCTATTTTAAATGCCGATGATGACCTTGTATTTGGCATGGCAAGAGGATTGGATTGTCAGGTAGCCCTGTTTAGTATGGATGAAAACAACCCACGTATCAAGGCGCATTGCGCAGACGGCGGAATTGCCACCGTTTTTGAAAATGGTTACATCAGCTTACTAAAAGGCACCTGGAAAATACGGATCATTCCTGCAAGAGAAGTACCGCTTACGTATGAAGGAAAGGCCACACACAATATTACTAACTGTCTGCCTGCGGTACTTGCTGCTTATATTTTTAAAGACGTCAGTATTTCTGAAATAAAACAGGCCTTACAAACCTTTGTACCGGGAGATGCCCTCACACCGGGCCGGTTGAATTTTTTCAATTTCCGAAATTTTACTTTCCTTGCTGATTTTGC
>JBBQXO010000329.1:0-2830 GCA_038209595.1 Chitinophagales bacterium | reverse complement strand
AATATACCGGGGCCTATTTTTTGGCCGGTGTTGCTCAGCAATGCTGCACGGCTGTTGGGTGAAGTGGAGCCATCTGCAGGCATATTTACATGCCGGTTGGCACGGGTTTCAGTAATTTTTGAATAATATAATGTTTCGCTTGCACCATTTACATCTTCCATGGTAGCGGTGGGGTAATCGTCAATGGTTTCCTCCTCTGTCAACACCCTACCAAAGGCAGGCAGGCATCCGTACACTTAGTCCAGCCTATGCGGGGTTCCCCAAATGGTCTTTAATCATGTAATCATACACAAGGGTTATGGGAAAGGTACTTTGTGGCGTTGGTTGTACCGCACTTACCCGCCCTTCTTCGTGGCCGAAGAATTGTAATTGGCTTGTGTATCTAAATGCAGTATTTACAGTGCTGTTGCTGTACAACTTGGTTTCGTAAACAGATGATCCACGGTAAAAGGTGGTGGTAGTGGTGGTGGAGGTGGCGTTTACCGTTGCACCCGGCTCGGTAACAACCTTCCGTAGTTTTGTACCCGAAGCGGAGTAGGTGTAAACAATGGTGCCTTTGTTGGCAGTACCCGCTTCATTTTTTACGGTTATTTGTACTGGCAGGTTTAGGTGGTTATAAGTAATGGCTCCGCCACTCGTTACCAAATTGCCCACATTCCCATTCAGGCGTTTGTTGGGGTCGCTTCACCTATTGCCATTTATATCGTAGCCATATTCACTTGCCTCCGTTACTTTGTTGATAAAATCGCCTAAACCTGCCTGTACCGCTGCCGCATCTTTACGGCACTTAGTTTGTTGGAAACTGAATAATAAGAATAAGTTAAGGCTTAATCTTTGAGTGTCATAAATGGTATATTTATGAACAATAATACGCATTGGCAATAGACAACTAATTCTGATCCTTCAATGGAAAAATAATACAATCCTTTGCACAGGTGGTAAAGCCGCTGGACAACTTAGGCTTTAGAAGCCCGTACATTGATTTCTTTTATTCCCCTTTATCCACTATTTTTGACATTATTGTAAATTTCAGGTCTTTTTAATGCTATTTAATATGGATTTTGGTAGCAAAATGATGGATTTGAAAAAGAAAAAAAACTTCCATTTGGCTCTCGTTAAAATAATTGATGTATTCAGGAAGATGATTGGCCGCTATGATCGCAATGAAGTAACCTCTTCAATTGATGTTGCTAAGGTAATTGCTGACGCCCTTGAAGTGTCATTGGATTTTTTGGCCGGTGATGCACGATTGGCAAGCGCTGATAAAAAAACACTTAGGCTTATCAATGTTTTTGAGGAGTTACAACCATCCATAAAGGATAAACTTTTTTTCCTGGCCAATGCTGTAATCAGAGATGCCAAAATACAAAGAACTTATGCTCATTAAAAACTTATAGTCATGCTTCGTACCATTATTACTCCGAAAAAAAATGCAATCCTAATTGATTTGCCCGACCACCTTGTTGGCCGCAAAGTAGAAGTGATTGCCTTTGCAATTGATGAAGAAGTAGAAAATAATCTAAATGAGGAAGAAAAGAAGGAAGTGTTAAAACCATCCAAAATGAGAGGGTTCCTTTCCCCTAAATCTGCCGAAGCATTAAAACTACATACAGAAAAAAGCCGGAGCGAATGGGATACTTGATTGATACCAACGTATTGATACAATACGTTGCTGAAGAATATTCGCAACATGACTTACTAAAATTGGATATCATTATGGATGATGTTTTCAATTTGTCAGTAATTTCTAAAATTGAAACCCTTGGCTTTAGCGGCAATACTGCTGAAGAAATGGCAAAAATGTCCGCTTTCATTGGTGCCGCCCATGTTATAGGATTATCCGATGCCGTTGTTTCCCAAACCATTTTACTCCGAAAAACCTACAAAATAAAAACCCCTGACGCTATCATAGCAGCTACTGCTATTGTTCAAAACTTAATCTTGGTTACTCATGATAGCGGATTTCAGAAAATAAATGATTTACAAGTTGTAGAACCCATAGATATTTAAGGTCCCTTCTACTTTGTTTCAACAGAATATAGATCTTGAATAAAGGTTAATACACCATAAACTCTGTATTCTCTTGATTTTTTTCCCTTGTTGATATTCTAAACAAATTTTATTTAAAGACGCCGCTGTTGATCTCTACAACTGTAGAGACCAACAGCTCCTAATCTCCTCATTCCCTACCTTTACCAAAACCTCCAAAAGTGGAATTCCCAACATTATATCCCACCTTCTTTACCGCCACCTGCAAGGACTGGCTTCCACTATTGCAAGATAAAACCTGTAAGGATATTATTATTAATAGCCTAAAGTTTTTAGTGGAAAAAGAAAGGGTTCGGGTATTCGGCTTTGTGATTATGAACAATCATTTCCATCTGATTTGGCAAATGCTTGGTGACCATAAACCCAATGACATACAAAGAGATTTCCTGAAATTTACCGCGCAACAAATCAAGTTTTATTTGCAAAAGAACGATCCCGCACTTTTAGAAAAATGTATGGTACAAGCCAAGGACAGGCAATATTAGATATGGAAACGAAATGCTTTGAGCATTGACATTTACTCCAAAGAAGTAATGTTGCAAAAGTTAAATTACAGCCACCTGAATCCGGTAAATGCAGGATTGCCATTATTGCCTGAACAGTATCTTTACTCCTCAGCATCATTTTATATTTTGCAGGACGACCGGCTTGAGTTTTTAAGTCATTACAGGGTATAAATTATACGACTACGGCTGAGTGTAAGGGCTGCGGGTGATAACCCCGGATGGACGGGAGAGGCACCCGCAACGGCGGCTTCGGCGGAGATTGTACTGCTACAACA
>JBBQXO010000328.1:0-2891 GCA_038209595.1 Chitinophagales bacterium | reverse complement strand
GTGCGAATGTACAACCAATTAAAAGCGGTAAGGTTGGGAAATCTTTCTGTAATCGTTAATTCTTATGGCTTAATTTGTAAGGGGTTGGTTTTTACCCGTTTGCAAAAATAAGTTCAAATTTTATGATTGGGTAAAATTTAACCGGCCGTATTTAAGCAGCGTTTAGGTTTTGTCAGCCCTGCGGTGGGCAAGGTATCCGCAACAAATTGATAGAAAAAATAAATATAGCCGGGTATATCCGATTGAGAGGTTTATCAGGGGCGAATATTTCAGACTTTTTGAACCTATGTGAAGTTTTGGATTGACCTTGTTTATTGCACAAAAAGGATAAAAAAATAGATAAAGTATTGAAATGGGTGCTAAAACTGCCTTGTATAATGTGAGATATTCAGATAAGAATGTTTCAATCATAGCAAATTGTTCATCGTTTTCTACAGGTTAAAGGCGTTACAATTTGATAAAGTAAAATAGCTTAAAATTTCAGGAATTTTTGGGCAGGCAGGTTGCTGATCTTAAGGAAGTAATAACCTTTCGCTAAATAACTGAGGGGAATTTCAAAAGTAGCCACACCTGATGCCAAGGGCAATTTTCCCGATACCAATTGTCTGCCAAGTACATCATAAATTACATAAATTTCCCTTTTGATACTCCTGTAAGTAAGCCGCAAGTTGTTTATTGCCGGGTTACTTATAATTCTTATAAAATCTTCCAAAGGGATAACCGGAGGTACAACAGGATCTGGAAGGGACGTAGTAACACAATAAACGGGTTTGCATAGCGTGTAGCTAAATGTATATATACCTGTAGAAGCTTTAAATACATCAGCCTTTCCCCAACCGGCCCGGTTGTTGGGCAGGGAGCCATCTACTGTGGTAAAACCATCTGTATAGGTGTTATTTTTTAATCTTTGCTTTATTTGTTCTGGATTTTCATTGGGGAACTGTTCCCAAAGCAGTGCAGCCATACCTGCAACAATAGGGCTTGAAGCACTTGTGCCTCCAAACATGATATGTGTTGAATCAAGAAAAAATTCATGTCCGAAAAAGTTTTCAAAAGTTCTTGATGGGGCTATTACATTTTCGCCCGGCGCAAGTACATCAGGTTTGGTGCGACCATCAAATGTGGGTCCCCGGCTGGTAAAATAAGTAAGTTGGCACGGGGCGTATTGTCTTACTATTTTATTTTGGATGTTTTCGTAACACTGCCTTAAATTGTATGCCCCTGCTGACAAAATGGAAAAAGCATGTGTAGGAATAACCGTTGTATAGTGATTGTCACTCATTCGAAAAGTGCTATCGTTTGGCAATGGATTATTATTAAATATGAAGGCCGGGTGAAGGTTTAAAAATGGATAATATACATGCACCACTTTCCCTTCTCCTTTAAAAATCAAACGGTACAAATGCCAGTCAAATTGATTGTTAGCAGAGGTATGTTCTTTTACATCAATTATTAATTCATCATAATCTTTGTTGTGATGGGAAGCTGCAAATTTAAAACCAGAGGATTGTCCGCCATTTTTTAAATACGTAGATGCTTCTGCTATAAGGTTGCTATCAATTAATCCACCTATATTGATAAATGGTGTTTGGCCAAGTATGCTGTCTTTATTTAATTGTTTATTATTATAACCTCCCATTTTACTATCTGTAATGGATACTGAAACATCTTTACTAAAGCTACGTGGAATACTTACATAAATCTGCCCGGCATAGGCACATTGGAAAAAATTAAAACTTGAATCTTTGTGGATAGGAAAACCGCCCCAATGTTTAAAATTATTACCGTCATTACCTGCCGAGCTCACAATCAGTAAATCAGGTTTTTCTGCTGCAAATTGGTCAATAGCTTTTTCTACCAGTGTTTTGCCATCATGAGGCCCACCCCAAGCTGTGCCAAGGCTGATATTGATGATACACTTTAGTTCAACGGAGAGTGCTTTTTTATATAAATACTGAATGGCATCCAATAGCCGATCGCTTCTTAGTAAGGTATCAATAAAAGCAGTTAAAGCAACCCCTGCAATAGTTGCTCCAGGAGCCACTCCATTTTTACCAGCGGCAAGCCCTGCTACAGGAGTGCCATGGTTACTATAACCTATTAAAATTTCAGTTTGGTATTTATTACCAGGCAGCGTTCTGAGGTTGCGATAATAGGTAATACTGTCATAATTTATTTCTGTACCATAATTATAAGGGGCAGGCGAAATGCCCTTTCTATCCATATTCCAAATGGAGATTACCCTGCTTTTACCACTGCTATCAGAAAATTCGGGATGAGTAAAATCAATCCCATCATCAATAATTCCTATTAAAACATTGCTGCCAAAATAGCTTTTTGCGAGTGGTGACAGGCCTGCGTGTACTTTGTCTGCCATTGTCATACGTTTCATGGTGGTATCGAGTTTTTGCAGCAGTAGAGGTAGTTCAATGCGCTTAATAAAAGGAAGTTGTGCAAGAGCTTCAATTCGGGAGAAGGGCATGTCTATTGTGGCGATGCTTCCAAATACGGAACGAACCTGAATCCCTGTTTTTAAAAAATCAGCCTCCTTTAAAGTGCCATTTGTCTCCAATAATAGGGAAATGAGTTGTTGGCCGTTTTCTTCTCTTATAAACGTGGATTTTGGAATATCTTCCTGAAGGAGCAATTGCAGGCTTGCCCCAATAGATGCTTTTTGGGCATACGTGCTGCAAATGCAGGTGATACAACAAATAAGAGTAAGGATAACAAAACGGATACTCATATTAGCATTATGACATGAAATAAGGAATTTCCGTTGCATCGGCTTATGAAAATTTATAAAAGGTAATATAAGTAGGATTCTATTCCGTCCAATACTTACATTTGTTTCTTACATTAATTACCCATTTCAATGATCAGACTTGTAGTGT
>JBBQXO010000327.1:0-2909 GCA_038209595.1 Chitinophagales bacterium | reverse complement strand
TGCCCCTATATCAATAATCCAATGCTCGTTTTCAATTTCCGGGTATTCTTTGGCAATTTCATCAAACACCTGATGAAACAAGCCATCGGTTTGCTTCATGATATTATCCTTGGTAAAGCAGGTTACTTTTTTGCGGCCATACTGTTTGGCATATTCAAAAGCGTAACGAACAATTTTTTCGCAACCCGGCCGACTGATCAGTTTCAAGCATTGTACCACTTCATCGGTTTGCTGATGCTCAATACCGGCATACAGGTCCTCTTCATTTTCCCGTACAATCACAATATCCATATTGGGGTGCTTGGTAGCAACAAAGGGGCTCAGACTTACACTGGGACGCACGTTGGCATACAATCCCAAAAATTTACGGGTTGTTACGTTCAGGCTTTTATAACCACCTCCTTGTGGTGTGGTAATGGGCGCTTTCAAAAAAACCTTGTTTTTCCGGATGCTGTCCCAAGCCGTTTTGTCGATTCCCGCTGTATTGCCTGCGAGGTAAACTTTTTCTCCTACTTGTATTTCTTCGGTTTCAATTTCGGCACCGGCTGCCTCAATAATAGCCAGCGTTGCATCCATAATTTCCGGCCCGATGCCGTCTCCTTTAGCAACAGTAATTTTTGTCATAATTGTTTAACTTTTTGCTTTTTTTTGTCTTGCAAAGTTGAAAACCTTTTTCATTTAATTTTATTTATATTTACTATCTATAGTATAAATAATATTTATGAATTATACCCTGCATCAGCTCAAAGTTTTTCTGACGATTGTGGAAGCGGAAAGTATCAGCAAAGCGGCACAGGTGCTGTTCTTATCGCAGCCTGCGGTTTCCATTCAATTAAAAAATCTGCAGGAGCAATTTGATATTCCCCTTACAGAGTTGGTGGGGAGAAGGATCTTTATTACCGATTTCGGTAGGGAAATTGCCGCTGCTGCTGCTTCTATACTTAGTGAAGTAGAACGCATCAACCATAAAACGCTGGCTTATCAGGGAAAACTTGCAGGTAAAATCAAAATATCTGTTGTTTCTACGGGTAAATATGTAATCCCTTATTTCCTTTCTGGTTTTTTAAAACAGCATAGCGGATTGGATATTCAGGTAGATGTAACCAACCGGCAGAAGGTACTTGGCAACTTGGAAAAAAACGAAATTGACCTCGCTTTGGTATCGGTACTTCCTGACTTTTTACCGGTGGAACGACTCGTGTTGATGCCACAATTATTGTACCTGTTTGGCAAAGTCGGTATGAAAGCCGCATTACACCAAAACAATGGAAGTTTTGATTGGAAGAGCAACCCCTTAATTTTCCGGGAAAAAGGCTCTGGCACGCGCTACCTTATGGAAAAATATCTGGTAGAGCACAAGGTCGATTATTTCCAAAAACTCGAACTCTCCTCCAATGAGGCGGTAAAGCAGGCGGTGCTGGCAGGTATCGGGTATTCAGTATTGCCGCATGTGAGTATTAGGTATGAAATAAACGCCGGCGATTTGGAGATCATTCCATTACCTGATTTTCCCATCATAAGCGAGTGGCAGTTGATCTGGCTGAGGGGCCGCAAAATGATGCCCGCTACCGAAGCATTAATTGAATACTTGCGAATAAATGCCGCTGAAATTGTGGAAGAACATTTTCACTGGTTGCCACGTTTACATTAAAAGATTTGCTAAAATGGGTCTTCCCTAAGAAAGGCTCTCTTATTTTTGAAAACAAATGCAACGTTTCCTATTCTCTTTTTTTAGGAAAAATTATGGCTTATAATTTCTCATATTAATAATTGTATTCATCTATGATTTATCGTAAAATAAGTTTGATAGGATTTTTTTGTTTAGGATTTTGCTCATTTTTGACCGCACAAAATTTAACAGTAAAGCTTGAGCAAATCTCTTCTTCCAAAGGAAAAATGATGCTGGCACTTTTCAATAAAGAATCCGGTTTTCCGGGTATCCCTAAAAACGCTTTTAGGATATTGCAGATACCTGCAAACAAACCTTCCGTTATAATATTGTTTGATCAAATCCCTCCGGGTACCTATGCCTTAGCTGTTTTTCATGACGTAAATGAAGACGGAGAACTGAATACCAATTTTCTTGGAGTACCCAAAGAAGTTTATGGGTTTAGTAACAATGCAAGATCGAGGTTTCGGGCTCCCACCTTTAACGAAGCTGCTTTTGAATTCTCCGGACAAAAATCTATCTCTGTTACCATAAGGTAGTTGTACGCATAAAAAATAAATTCGGGACATCACTTGCATATCAAGAAAATAGAAATTATCTTGTCGTCAACTTGTACCTGAATCATTAAAACAGGATGTAAACTTATTACATTAGTTTTTAATGAATTTTATTGCCTGCAATTATTATGATCTATACCGCACTTTCTTTTTTGTCCGGAGAGCTTAATACTTTTATTAAGCTCAAAGACCCATTGAATATTGCAGGGGGAGGAGGGCAATTGGTAACGCTTACTTCGCTGGTAGATCAGGAAAATAAATTACTCAATACAGTAGATGGTATTTGCCTTACCCTTGTAAATACCGAAGAAGAAACGGTTGGTAAATCCCAATTGCCCTATTTTAAAAGTCCTGAGGATTTGTTGCAGGTGCAGCATCCTGATATAAAAATGAATTTGTATTTACTATTCAGTGCCTATGCCGACCCGACTAACGGGGGTGGATTGGCTTTGTCTGGATACGAGAAGGCGCTAAAACTGCTCGATGAAGTCATTTTATTTTTTCAGTTCCGGCAGGTTTTCCGGTCCAACGATTATTTGGCATTAGAGGATGCTGGTATTGAAAAATTGATGCTCGATCCAGTCAGTCTCAGCTTTACGCAACAAAATCATTTATGGGCCACGCTCGGTGCCAAATACATGCCTTCCGTAATGTACAAGTGCCGGATGCTAACCTTCCGCGAA
>JBBQXO010000326.1:0-2913 GCA_038209595.1 Chitinophagales bacterium | reverse complement strand
TTAACTCCTCAAGGAATAAATGAATCTACTTTATACCTGATTCCCATTTTAGTTACCATTGGCATTTCGGGGAAGCGTTTCACAACCATCATTTCAATTACGGCAATACTACTAACCTTTGCAGGATTTTATCTTTCGCCTACAGGATTAGCCAATAACATTGCAATTATTTCTCGTTTTTATGTTACTGTAGGAATTTGTGTTGTATGGTATATTCTTTTAAAGTATAAAGAAAAAGAAAAAATAATAACTCATTCGAACGATAAAATTATTATAAGTGAAAAACAACTTAATGATGCCCAACAACTTGCTAAAATTGGCAGTTGGAAAATTAATCTGCTCACGTATGAATTAGTATGGTCAAAAGAGCATTACCGTATTTTTGAATTAGAGGAAACTAGTCCCGATAAGTTATATGATGCCTACCGCAGCAAAATCCATCCAGACGACATTCCAGAATTTGACAGCAAAGTAAAGCGCTCCATTGAAACAGGGATTGGGTTTAACTATGAGTACCGCATACTCTGCAAGGACGGCAGCATTAAAAACATATTGGTTATTGGCCAAGCCATAACAGATGCCAATGGAAAGGTCGTAGCCGCTCATGGCACTGTACAAGATATTACTGAACAAAAAAAGGAAGAGCAAAGACTGAAACTCCTTGAAAGTGTCATCACAAATACGAAAGATGCCGTTTTAATTACGGAAGCAGAACCATTCGACCAACCGGGGCCCAGAATACTTTATGTAAATGAGGCTTTTACTAAAATGACGGGATATACTGCAGCCGAAGTAATCGGTAAAACACCCCGTATACTACAGGGGCCCAATTCTGACAAAGAAGAACTGGCAAGATTAAGTCGTGCAATTAGAAACTGGGAATCTTGTGAAATAACCACCATCAACTACAAGAAAAACGGTGAGGAATTCTGGATAAACTTTTCGTTGACTCCTGTTGCTGATGAAAAAGGATGGTACACCCACTGGATTTCCATAGAGCGGGATGTAACAGAGCAAAAGATTAAAGAACTGGAAAACGAATTATTAGCCCAAATCAGTGTAAATTTTAATGCAGAAAATGGTTACACAGATGCTGCAAACGAGGTATGTAAATCAATTAGTAAATTCGGGAAATTTGATTGGGTTGAATTATGGACGTCCAACTTTGAAAAAAGCGAGATGCAATTATTCAGCCATTATGTAGCAGCCCCCGAAGATGAAAAATTCTACGACTACAGTCCTGATGTTAATGCACTTCAAATAGCTGAAGGCCTGGCGGGCAAGGTATGGTCTGAACGGGCACAACTTCTTTGGAATGACATTGATAAGCACGATGATTTTATAAGAAGAGATGCAGCAAAACAAATAGGGTTAAAATCTGTGTTGGGCATCCCTTTAATCTCCAATGATGAAGTGATAGGTGTTCTAAAGATTGGCACAAAGTATAGTGGCAATTATTTAAAAAAGTATACCCAAATATTTAAGAATCTTGAGGGATTTATCGGCTCAGAACTCAACCGAAAAAAACTGGAAAATGACTTGATTTACTTGTTTAATACAATTCCGGATATCCTTTGCCTGGCGGATTTTAAGGGAAGGTTCCTGAAGATAAATAAAGCTGGTTGTGAGTTGCTGGGCTACAGTGAGGAAGAAATCCTGTACCATACCTTTGACGAATTTGCACATTTGGAGGATAAGGATATTTTTACCAATGAGTTGCTGCGCCTGGAACATGGAGAAAACATCTTCAAATTTGAGAACCGCTACCTCAGCAAAGGAGGTGATATCATCTGGCTAAGCTGGTATTGCAATTCCGTATTTGAAGAGGGGTTAATCTATGCCACCGCCAAAAACATTACAGAAGAAAAGAAACTTAGGGAATTGAATCGTGAGGCCAGAAGTTTGGCCAAAATTGGAAGTTGGGAGGTGGATTTAGTGAATCAAAGTAACTTTTGGTCAGAAGAGGTTCACCAATTACATGAAACAGACCCAAAATTATTTGTACCAAAAATGGAAACTGGCATAAATTTTTATAGAGAAGATTTTCGCCAAACTGTGCAGTTAAACATCGAAAAAACTATTTCCACCGGAGAACCATTTGATTTTGAAGCTGTGTTGGTCACTGCTAAAAAGAAGGAACTGTGGGTGCGTGCCATTGGGAATGCTGAATTTGCAGACGGTAAGTGCAAGCGTATTTACGGTAGCTTTCAGGATATTAATGACCGTAAAGAATCGGAAAACAGGCTACTCTCTCTTTCTGAAAATCTGCCAGGGATAGTATATCAATATCTTATTCATCTCGATGGAACTGACTCTTTGCGGTATGTTGCTGGAGCGGTTGAGAAAGTGTGGGGTTTTACAGCTAATGAGGTTTTAGAGAATGTAAACCTGGTATGGGATCAAATTAAGGCGGGTGGTGACTTTGAAGCGGTGAAGGCAAGTGTACTTAAATCCATTCAAACAAAATCAAGGTGGACTTGTCGCTTAAAATATGTTTTGCCATCTGGCGAAGTTCGTACACAATTAGGTACTGGAACACCCAATTTTTTGGCAGACGGCACCATTTTGTTCAACTCAATTACACTTGACATTACACAGGAGGCAAAAAACGAAGAATTGCTTTCTCAAGCCAGCCAAATGTCCAGAATAGGCAGTTGGGAGCTGGACTTAGTAAACCAGAATGGAGATAATATTTTCTGGTCTCCTATGGTAAAGGAAATATTGGAAGTGGACGATAGCTACAACCCTACCTTAACAGGCGGAATAGAATTCTATCTCGGGGAAAGTAACCAACGAATACAGCATGCAGTTAATACCTTAATTAATGAAGGCCTCGAGTTTGATGAAGAGTTGTTACTGCTTACAGGCAAAGGACATGAACGATGGATCCGTGCCATTGGTAAAAGCGAAACG
>JBBQXO010000325.1:0-2918 GCA_038209595.1 Chitinophagales bacterium | reverse complement strand
GTCTCCGGTGTTTTGCTATCAGCATACACAAGGTTTCGTTCTTCTATTACAAACAAAAAAAGCAAGCGATAAATAATACGAAGCTGATGGCGGTAATATTCATCTACATCAATATTACCCTCTGCCACTGCTACCCGAAGTGCTGCATTATTGGGATGATTGATAAAACCATTGGCCAAATTTTTAATAGCCCCTTTTACTGCTTCGCCTAATTTATTGCGGATGGTGCTGCCTGCTTCTAATCCTTGCTGATGGTAAAGCTCCATGGTGCTTTCGTTGCCGGTATCCATGGACTTGGGCATGCGCGAAGCGTGGAGCAGGCGATAGAAGAGCACAAAATCTGTATACAGATCTTCTTCCATCATTTTTTCCAGGTTAAACTCCACATAGCTTAGGCGGGTAATGCGGCTTGCATCACGCAGCAGGCGCAACTGCCTTCCATTGGTTACCAGCCCATACAGGTACTCGCTGTGGTTAAGGTATTCCTGCATAAGCGCATGTGGGCTTACCCGCAGCAGCTTGCTATCAGGTCGTCTGTCAAGCGATTCGTGGTAACCGCCTATAAAAATGGGGAAGTTATCGAGGCTTGTATCGCGGTATCCAATGGGAAAGGGTTTGCCATTGAGTTCTTCGGATTGGCGGTAGAAATTAAGGTTGTAGCCAAGGTTGGTCAGCAGGGGCACCATCCAGAAATTGCGGGTTTCGGAGGTACCGGTTTCCCCTTCCTTTAATCTTGCCAGTTTGCTTTTAAAAATAGTCCATTGCCCCTTGGCTTCCTGCCAGGCAAGGCTTATTTCGTCCTTTAGCCGGGCATCGGTAAAGCCCGGCACAAAGTCTTTGCCATGCTGATGCGTGGCCTGCTCACTGCGGATTTTGCCTGGCAGGTCGCTTGAAATAATGGAGCCTTGTATATCTATGGAGGGGAAGGTCATGGATGGAATAAGGAATAAGGCCCGCCCTGAGCGCAGCCGATGGGAGTAAGAAATAAGGAATAAGGAAGGATTGGGAAGTGGGTGACCAGGAAATAATGCCCTGCTTTTTTAAAATTAAACTTAATAAACATCAGTGAACTTTTTGGTGAACCTATTGGTGGACTTTTCATAATTACAGAGCCATTTACAGTACATCTCATGGTATCATTTATGGTATCATTTATGGTGTCATTAAAACCGAATTTTATACCGACATTTTAATTTTCACCAATAATCTCCCATTTGCCCGATTTAGTAGGGCCGTCTCTTTTTATAATTCCCTTAATTTTTAATTCTGCAATAATCTTTGACACAGTTCTTCTACTAATTCCAATAGCCTTAGCCATTTCAGCAGTTGTAATTGAACCATTTCTTGAAATGAGCTTTAATATTTCTTGTGCATTTTCTTGTGCATTTTCTTGTGCACTTTCTTGTGCATTTTTTTCGGAACGAAGAAAAATGACCGTAAACATCCCTTCCTTCTGAAAAACAGGTTCCGGCAGACCGGCAGTATTCATCAGGTCGCGGATGCGCCCAATGCCCGAACCTACCTGTGGGTTACAGGTTCCATCAGGGAACGGCAACTAAATTCAACCTTTATGCTTGGAGGCAGATAGCCGGCATGGGAAATTACAAAAGGGTATTCAATATTAATCTGCCTATCTCTATCACTTCGTTTACCCGGAACTAATTCAATAGTAATATCCACAAGCCCTTTTGCTTTAAACCCAGATTTTAATAGAGGTAAAAATTCATTATCTACGAATCTGCCGGTTACTTTCCTAAGTTTATCAATGTGTTTTGGTTCTAAATCATCGTTATCGAAACCAAACAATGACTTATCAATGGCCAGATCAATATCTTCCGAAAAGCGTTCAATAAGCTTCCATACTTTACTCAATGATGTTCCACCCTTAAAAACTAAATATGGAGCAACCTCCATATCGAAGATGACAGATAAGGTTTACACCACCCACCAGTCTTTCTCTATGGCAAAAGGTGTCATGCCCTTTTCGGTGGCTATGGCCTTAAAAATGGCTTCTTTTTCAGCAGAGTCTATGGTGTAAAAATCAATTCTAGCCATCGCTATAGGCTTTTTTTAGTATTTTTTGAATCCATACCGGTGCAAGGGGAATATCGTGTTTTAAGTCGTTCCTATCTTCCTTTTTTAGTAAGGCTACTATTTTATTTTCTTCTTCATGTGTTACCTTTCCGAAGCCAATTTCCTTTAAGGCCTGTATAGCCAAACGGCTTATTTTACCCTTTGCCAACAGACTTTTAGGCGTGGTTTTTTTAAACCTGATGGTTCGCTTACCCACTTTTATTATGCGGGGTGAACCATCAGTAAGCAATACAATTTTCATAGGAACTTGTGTGCTTAAGCCTAGTGCGTTGAGCGCATAGCTTCCGGTTGGCAATGTTCTTATCCTATCTCTTTTGGCTATGGCTTCGGCTACTTCTTCGGCTGTTGGTATCAGTTTGCCTATCAAACTGCTTTCCTTTGGACGAACATAAATACCCTGCGCTACTCTTACAATCACTCCTTGTTTTGCCAACCTGAATAATGAAAGCCTTACCGCTTCAGATGATCCCATATCACTGAAATCAGTTGGCAATAGCAGATTTCCCTTCTGAAGGCTTTCAATTTGGGTCAATATGTTATCTTCTAAACTGGTCATTCCAATATTTTGTAACAAAAAAGGCAAATATTTGCTACAAAACGAATCTATTCAGTCACAATTCTCCAAAGCGGACGCCACCAACCACCGCAGACAGCGAAACCTGCTGGATGGCGAATTGGAAATGCTCCAAGGGTTCGTGTGTAATATGAAGGGCAAACTGTCTTTCACATTGTATACGCCTCACATAGGAGTCATCAACAGGGTAGCAGGTACACTGGAAGTTACCATCCTGGCTTTTGTGCCCATCAATAGGATGGCAGCGCCT
>JBBQXO010000324.1:0-2924 GCA_038209595.1 Chitinophagales bacterium | reverse complement strand
ATAGCTGAAGCAAGCATGGCATCTGGCACTTCGAAAGAAATGGAACTTAAACTGACCAATGTAGCCCGCTCAAGCCTTGAAGAACTTATGCTTGATTATAAAGATTTTTTGCGTACACGCAAGCTACCCACATGGGATAAGAACCATCGCTATGCTTTGCGGTTTAGAGAGCTCAACCGCACACCCAATGCCACTTATGTTACTTACCAAAAAGCATTAGAACATGCCGAACCTGAAATTTGCGCAAATGCTATGATTTGTCTGACTAATATTGGGACCTACTTGCTACATAAGCAGCTAATAACGCTGGAGAAGCAGTTTTTAAAAGAAGGAGGCCTGCGTGAAAGAATGACCAAAGCCCGCATAGAAAGCAAGAAAAAAGGGAATAACGATGTTTGAAAAGGGGTAAAAAGCTATCCCCGGAGAAGATTTTGCAGATTGGTAAGTAGGTGCAGTTGGCGCGGTTGGTGCGGTTGATGCGACAATGTCGACCTGCGCGACAGATCGCAGCGTCACAGAAGTCCCACGAACTTACTGCTATAGGAAGCACAGCCTATAAAGCTATTACCAAAACGGTGGAAGTTGGATGTACAGATAAAGTGGCAATTGTTTGGAGATACAAACAGATGAAATTATTAATGAATTAAATGATATGCTGGAGGCATAGTTTTAACCATGATGAAAAGCATTATTTTTTACAAGTGTTAAGTTATGTAAATGCGTTATTTAAACAGTATATTTGCGAATAATCTGCAAAATAAGCACTTATGTTATTAAATTTTTTAGTTAAAAACTATTTATCCATTCGCAAAGAAGTGAACCTTTCTATGCTCACTTCTTCTATGAAGGAGACCTTCCCTATTCCGAATACTGCCTTTACTACATTAAATAACGACATACATGTGGTGCCGGTGGCGGCCATTTATGGTGCCAATGCAAGTGGAAAATCTAATTTGCTTGATGCCATGCAGGTTCTAAAAACTTTTGTGCTTACATCGCTTGCCCGGAATAATGTACAGCACCATATTCCGGTGGAACCCTTTGCCTTTTCCTTACAATCAGAAAAAGAGCCTTCCGAATTTGAAATTACCTTTTCAATAGGGGAGAAAATCTACCGGTATGGTTTTCAGGCATCAAAGGAAAGGATATACGAGGAATGGCTTTTTGAAAAGGATTTAAAACCCAGAAGCAAGGAGAAAGAATTGTTTTACCGGGATACGAATGAACTTGCTTATCACGCATCTTTATTTAAGGTGGGTAAGGTAATTAAAGAACAAAATCTTGCTAAGGAAAATGTTTTAATCCTTTCGCTTGCCTATCAATTGAATGATGAAACTGCAAAAAATACCATTAATTGGTTTGGTAACTTCAATGTTTTGAAAGGGCATCTTGATGAATTTTACGAAGGGTTCTCAAAAGCGCAGATGCAAAAGCAAACCGACATTGCAGATGAAATGGAAAAGCTAATCATATTTGCCGATACCCATATCGAAAAGCTTTCAACCATAAGTGTAGATGGAAAAGCTGAAGTTACCGCTTCGCACAGGCTGTACAATGAAAAGGATGAGCCGGTTGGTATAACCGTTTTTTTGATGAATAAGCAAGAATCGGACGGAACTCAAAAATTATTTAACCTTTCGGGGCCAATTTTTAATTCATTGCGCTTAGGTAAGGTATTGGTAATTGATGAAATGGATGCCAAATTACACCCCAACCTGATGGAGAAATTAGTACTCATGTTTCAGGATAGGAAGTATAATATAAATGGAGCGCAATTAATAATTGCTACTCATAATACCAACCTGTTAAGCTCCAAATTATTAAGACGGGATCAGGTATGGATAACCGAGAAAAACCAAATGGGTGCCACACAACTGTACTCCATAGCTGATTATAAAACCGATAAAGGAAAAGCAAGGAATACAGAGGCGCTTGAGCAAAATTATATTGATGGAAAATATGGCGGCGTGCCGTTTTTGGGTGAGTTTGATGACTTTTTAGAAGGGCAAAGGCATGAGTAGGCAACAACGTAGAAGCAAACAAATACATCCAAGATTGCTGATGGATAAACCCATGCGCCAAAGCTTCCTTATTTTTTGTGAAGGCGAAACCGAATTGGGGTATTTCATTTCATTTAAAAAAAGTGCCAAAGCGATAAAAGGGGGTAATGCCCTCGCCATTGTAAAGGAAGCTATAAAGCAAAAAGAAGCCACAACAAAAGATGTTGACCAATATTGGGTAGTATTTGATAAGGATGATACAACGGATACAGATTTTAATGCGGCTATTAAACTGGCAGCCGAAAGCGGAATAAGAGCCGCATGGAGTAATCAGGCTTTTGAATTATGGTTTATATTGCATTATGTTTCATTTACGGCAGCCTGTAATAGAAATAGGTACAAGACAATTTTGAAGAAATATATAACTGAATATGATGCATCCAAAAAAGGTAAAGAGCAGGGGAAACAATTATTTGAAACCACTTACCCAATGTTGATGACAGCAATTGCCAATGCCGAGGCTAGCTATAAATCTTTTGATGCTCAAGGCCTGGAAGCAGCGCAAGTTGTACTACTGTATATGAATTGGTAAGACTATTACAATAGAACTCCTGATGAAAATAGCAAAATAATTAATCCCCAAGTACTGCCGACCACCTAAAAACTGAAATAATGCAAGACAATAACAACAGAGAAGGCTTTATTCCGCCCCACGGTGGTTATGCTCACCTTTCAGAAGGCAGAAGTTATTTACGATGCCACGGTTTATTTTACCAAACAATATTTTACAAAATACAACCGTACCATTGACCAAATGGTGCAGGCGGCCCGAAGCGGGAAACAAAACATAGCTGAAGCAAGCATGGCATCTGGCACTTCGAAAGAAATGGAACTTAAACTGACCAATGTAGCCCGCTCAAGCCT
>JBBQXO010000323.1:0-2927 GCA_038209595.1 Chitinophagales bacterium | reverse complement strand
ATTTTTAACCAATGCTTGTCAGGATGATTGCAGCACAAATTGTAAGACTTTTACGCTATGCTTACTGCCGGAACTATTCTCAAGTTGTAAATGGTACAATACACTCCATTATACAGGATGAGACCCGAATATCCTGTCGTTGATATAAATCCATTCACTGGTGTAGGAACCAACTAAAATAAGGTCGGTTGGTATTCTTTGTTTGAGTCCCAATGTCCTTCTTTATAGAACAAAAAGGATTGTCATCCTTTCTTTCGGTACCCACCTCATTTCGGAACATAATCAAAAGTTTCCAAGTTTATTTTTCCCCATACGCTACTACAAAATCATAACTCGTTTGAGCCATGCCCTAAGCTTTGGGGCTTAGCATTAAAAGATTAGCATGACCTGCCTATCGCAGGTAGGTTTATATTATGGATAATAAAACAGTGAATGTTGAACGCTTGCCTTTCCTGGATGAGCTGCGACTTTCGTTTTAACCATTAGTTCCCCCAAGTTCTTCAAAGCCAATACCCTGAAACGCAATCAAACTATTGTTGATTACCTTATTGATGTTGACATTTAATAAAACAATAATAACAAAGCTGTTTTTAGAAATAGTTTCATCCCCTTTGTTTTATTCATTTGGCAATTGAATTATTAACTCCGAGCCCCGCCTTAGTACATTCCTCTTCCAAAGTGCCAACATGTCCTTTGAACCCTATGCCCTTATTGATTTACGCTTCTTAAATATTAAAGTGACAATCGTTCCGTTATTGATTTCATAGGTTAATTTACCGTCTAATTGTTTTGTCAAAAGGTGGACTAATTGAGTCCCGAAACCCGTGCCCTTTACTTTTTCATTGGCTGGTATGCCGATACCATTGTCTGAAATTTTCAATACAAGTAGCCCCTCAGTATTGGCTGTCATATCTTGTTCGGTCAAACTGATATTGATTACCCCTCTTTCTTTTTTATTAAAAGCGTATTTCAATGAGTTGGTCACTAGCTCGTTGGTTATAAGGCCAATTGAAATAGCAGTATCCACATCTAAAACTAATGTAGGCATATCACATTCTACCTTGACATGTTCCTCTGCATTGAAAGAATCGAGAATATTATCACTGAGATTTATAAAATAATCCTTCATTTCAATGGCTGCTAAATTTTCGCCCTGATACAGTTTTTGATGAATAATACCCATTGAATGTACACGGTTTTGGCTGGCTAACATAGCCGATTGTAAGGAGGGGTCGTCAATTTGAGCGGATTGTAAGGCCAAAAGGCTAGATATCACTTCGAGATTATTTTTAACGCGATGATTGATTTCTTTTAATAATAATTCATTTTCTGCATTTCTTGCAGCGAGAGATACTTGAGTAGTTTTGAGTTGTGTTATCGTTTTTTCTATTTCATCATTTTTACCTTTTAAAGCTAAATTGGCTTTAACTTTCATTTTATTGCTTTTGTATAATATGCCACCAATAATAGAAATAAAAATTAATCCGGTTAATAAAAGCAATATTTGAGTTCTATTTTTTATTTTAATTCTTTCGGCTTCAACTTCCTTTATTCTTATCTGTTCACTAAAGCCAACATTTTGAAAATTGGTAAGAATTTTAATCTCTTTGTTATTTATGGAATCACTCAACATTTTAGACAATTGTAAATAATAAAAAGCGCTGTCATACTTGCTTTCATCTTTAAAACTTAACGCAAGTGCTGTGTACGCTTCTTCCATTTCAGGTACATAGCTACCCAAAGATCTATAGTTTGTAATACCTGCTTTAGAATAATACAAACTTGAATCAACCCTGCCAAGTTTTCTATAAGCGTCTGCTAATGCAAACTGGGACAGAGCTATGTAAAATGTATTTTGAGTCTTTTCCAGTAATTTTAAAGCAGAGAGGTAGTTATTTTTTGCATCTTCAAATTTTCCTTGTCTAAATTGTATATCTCCAATAGCTTTATTTGATGCTCCACTGTAGTTTTTATTTTCAATTTTACTTTCAATATTCAATACAATTTGCTGAAAGTAAAGAGCAGAATCAAGTTTGCCCATATTTAAATAGGCATTAGCAATATTATTATTTATAGTATATCGTAGATTTAAATCAGTAGTTTCCGTCTCAATTATTTTTTTTGCTTCTTTTAGTTCTGATAGTTGTTTATCAAAATTTTCCGTGCGGCCATATAACATGGCCAGGCTATTTTTAATATAGCCTACTAATATTATCCTGTTTATTTTTGGATCATTACTGGTAAAATACTTGTTAAAAAATGGCGTGATAATAACATCTTTCGCAATATTTTTATCTTCAATTAATTTATTGGCAAAAAGTAATTTAGTAAGTGCATTTCCGTAGTCTCCATTACTCAGCAATGTATAACCGAGGTCACTCAGGATACTTGCCTGGTAAAATTTTTGATTTAATTTTTCTGCAAATGAAAAAGCAATATCAGCATAATAAATAGCGCTATCTCTATTAACTTCTGAAAATTTTAATGCCAACTCACAAAAATCATTCAAACGAATGGTATCATTTTGTGCGAATGACGAAACCGTACAATTATACAGGATAAAGATGATGAATAATTTTTTTTTAATCTGTTTCATTATGTTGCCTTAAAATTGTTATGATAAATGTGCTTCCTTCTCCTTCCTCCGTCTCCACTTTTATTTCTCCGCCATGTGCCTTTACAATATCATAGCTTAAGGACAAACCTAATCCGGTACCTTGCCCGGTGGGCTTTGTTGTAAAAAAGGGCTGGAATATTTTTTCTTTTACTGATGGTGGAATGCCGCTCCCATTGTCAGAGACTTTTATTTCAACAGCCCGACCCCCTGGGGGCTGTATGTAACGGGTTGCTATGGTAACAGTAGGCTCATAGCCTGCAATGCCGGTTTTCTTTTTTTCATCTACCACATAAAATGCATTGTTGACCAA
>JBBQXO010000322.1:0-3034 GCA_038209595.1 Chitinophagales bacterium | reverse complement strand
TGACCATCCACCGGAGCAATGGCAACTATACTACGAATTTTGTAATGGTAATTGAGTTTTACAGAAGCATCTTCCGGATAAAAATCAAGTGTATTGAACAATGCGGCATGTGCAACCGCTTCACCACCCCTTGAATGCCCGATTAGGGCAATCCGGTTTGTATCTATTTTCCCATAAAAAGCGTGCCCCGGTTTGGTATTCCATTGATGCCAAACTTTTAAATGTTCCATTAGCAACCATCCCCGTGCATCATTTTCTTTTTCAAGCCCACCGAAAAGATCGGCCCAGTATCCATTAATAAAATTCTCGTCCACCGAAGCCATGATCATTCCACGGGATGCCAACATTTCTCCCAGGTAATCATAACCCGGATCGGAGAAATCAGTCATGGGGTGATTACCATGTACCACCAACACAAGCGGAAAAGGCCCATCCCCTTCCGGGTACCAAACCCGGGCATTAATTGGCAATGCCTTTGCATCGAAACCCCAAAATTTTGTGCGAAACCACCCTGCTACCCCACTCCAATGATCAAGAAAAGCAGTTCCATTTACTGAATCGGTTTTAAAAGTAACCTTCGCACCAAATTCAGCGCGGTGTTTATCCTTACCACTGCCGTATGTCATGGTTTTTACTTTGTAGGAGCCATTTTCCGCTGGGTTATCCACCATTAAATAAGGAATCTTATTTTCATTTAGTTTCGCCGCATTTTCAAAAGGATCCATTATCAAGCCTCTAAGCGAATAATAATAAATACCCGCCCCAATCCCTATCAAACCAATTAAAAGGGCTACACCAAAAACAACTTTTTTGGACGTTGAGAGTTTTCTAAATCTTGATTTGGTTATTACATAAAATACTGCTCCCATAATAGAAGCAATCAAAACCACGAAAAGAACCAGCAATGGTTCAAACATAAAAGTAACAAAAAGCAAAGGCAAACAGATAAGCAATGCCATTTTTACAGGACGCGGAATTTTAAAAATCAGGTTGAACAGGGATATTAATAATAATGCACCCAAAGTAATTACAATGAGAAATCCCACGTACATCAAAATTATCAATGGATCCTTAAGGGAAATGGACATTATGATACCACCGAGCAAGTAGAACCCGGCTGTAAAAACCCATAGACCAATTGAGGCACCTTTAATGGCTCCCATTCCGGGGGAAACCTTTTTAAACTGGTCTTTAATCCAGCGGCCAACTCGTTGAAATCTTTTTTTCATGCGTAGGTAAAAATAATTTTTACTTACAAAGATATGCCATTGCTTAAGCGATGTAATTTTGAATTCCAGTTAATCATTACCTCACTACCTGTTTTTATTTTTTCAAATACTTCAGCAAATAATAATTGGGTTCGTGGATAAATGTTATTATAATATTCTTCAAGCATCTCCTGGTAATCAGGGTTAAAAATATTTCCAATCTTATAGGAAGCATTCATGCCGTAGCCAACGGGTTGAATATCTCCATTTTCGGTAATAACTATTTGCCTGAAACAATCAGCTAATTTGGATGAGTTGTGTATCACTTGCTGTTTGCCCGCATAAATAAGTTCCGGGAATTCAATGATGAAATCATGGTGAAATGAATCTAGCTGAATAAAAAGGTCTTCCTCTATTTCCTCCTTTAGAAGAAAACAGGTGAGGTAAATTTTTTCAAGTGCATCCTGACCTGGCAACATATGCCTCATTTCAATGGCAGCTCTGCCGGATAATTCCAAAGGATGCAATTGAAGCAACTTTGCTTCGTGGTCGAGGGCAAACTGAACCAACCAAAGTAAATATTCTTCAGTTCGGTTGGTAATGGTATGAATGAATCCAAAATTATCTTTAACTGTTTTTATAGCCTCAAGCCCTTTAAGCATTTTATTAAAGGCACCGGGTTGTTTCCTGATTTCATCATGTATATCGGGTGGGCCATCCACACTTACCGCAATAATATCAATAAAATTCAGCCAATGCCTCTTACCTTCAGCAGCCAGTAACATGGCATTTGTTGCAACATTGTTTTGATATCCCATGGCTTGGGTTTCCTGCAACAAATCGCCAAGGCCGGGATACAGAAATGGCTCCCCGCCCGACATGGAAACTACATTAAAACCTTGTTCCTTTGCAAATGCAAGAAAACGCAGAATAGCTTCAACGGATAAATATTCCTGGTTGCCGGGAAGCGAAGAAGAATAGCAGTGAGCACATTTAAGGTTACATCTTAAGGTTGGATGAATTTGGACAATCCGGTAAACCGGCAATTCACATGATGAAATAGTTTCATCAATCATATCTGTATTTTGAATTTGAATATTCATGAAAATAGAATATTATTAAAAAAGGCTGCCTTGATTACTAATCTGAGCGGCCTTTTTAAATTAAACATTTTTACAAATTACCCTTGAAATTACCAAACTTAATATTTACAGCAATTTCAGGATTAAGAGTACCTTCAGGGAAAATCTCGATACCCCTCCACTTTGGAACTTTCATCACTTCTGAAAGCAAGCCAGTATTTCCACCGGATATCCTGGTCTTTACCAAAACCCAATCAGGAACAGGTGTGCCAAAATCGAGGATGTCAATAATTTGGAAGCCTGATTTTTGCAAAGCAGCAATAGATTTTGCATAAGTGGAGACAAGTTTTTTGTCTATACCCCGTTGAGTAATAAACGCATCCAAACTCTTTTCGAATGGTACTTTTTTGATAACATTTACTGATGTTGCCATTTTTATTATGTTTTTAGAACGTTAACCTACAAACAATAATTGAAATATGCAATAGATTGGATAATTTTTTTTATAAAAAATTAAATCAGCGAAAACTATTTCTGGCCTTTTGCAAAGTCACTGGCTAATATTACATTAATATTTTCCATTTTCAAGTGTTTTTTCATGGCGGCATTTACCTCTGTGGTAGATAAACTTTTTACTTTTTGTTCCAGGTTTTCATCCTACATAAAATGTCTTTTGGTAAACATATTATTACTAAGAGAAGATGCAACCGAACCATCCTGCGCCCTGACTACTACCCGCGTTTG
>JBBQXO010000321.1:0-3042 GCA_038209595.1 Chitinophagales bacterium | reverse complement strand
AAACTTGCCTGCAATACAAAATAACCTGCGAGCCAAGGACCTACGCCCCAAACAATTGCTGGCAAAACCATATAGAAAGCAACGTATAAAATCTTAGTAGCCCAGAATATAATATGATTTTTAAGAGTCATTTTCCAAAGGGGCGTTGTAAAGATCATGTGGGAAAAATACTTTTTAAAGTCCATGATAAAAACCCAAAAAATAGCTGACATAGCGTAGGCCGGCAACAGGTAAAGATGTTGCACTTTATGAGCCTTTACCCACCTTTGGGATTCGCATTGCCTGATAATCGGACTTTTAGCAATATCGTCATCCAACCCATCCACATTGGTGTAGGTATGGTGGATGATATTGTGTTTTTGTTTCCAAAAATATGCACTGGCACCCATGGTATTCATAGAAAGCCCCATCAAATCATTGAGCCATGTCTTGGTAGAATAAGCACCATGATTGGCGTCGTGCATAATACTGAAACCAATACTTGCAAGGTTAAAACCCAAAACCGCGCAAACAATCAACGCCACCCAAATCGGGGGATTGGCAAACATTAATATCGAATAAAAACTAACAGCAGACAAAACCAGAATAATGGTTTTTGAATACAACCGCCAATCGCCGGTTTTTTTAATGTTATTCTCCTTAAAATACTGTTCAACGCTTACTTTCAAACTCTGGTAAAAAGCGTTATCCCGATTATCAAAAATTAATTTTGGCATACATTTCTTTAAATAAGGGCTAAAAATAATTTAAAAATCAATTGAAAGGTAAGCTGTTTAAATTTCACGCCCCTAATTCTCAACATTGTTCACTAAAATTTACCAAGAAGGTCTTTTTTAGCAATCTCATTCCCAATTTTCACATCATATAAGTGTTTCTTTGCACAAAGATTCCATTTCATTTTGCAAGTAGTTTCAAATTATATTGGTTATTGGAAAAAGATTCCACCACAGGTAAAAAAGATCCTGGGTACCGGATTTTTACTATTGATTGTGTGGAAGTTAGCTTATACTCTATGGTTACAACCCAATCGTATATTGGATGAGCCTCTGACGCATATGGTTGCCAATCAAACAGCCTGGCTGATGAATTCTTTCAGCGATGGCAGCCCCTACAAGGTGGGTGAGTCCCTTAGAAGGAACGCTGCAGAAGACGGTCTTGTTACCCGCTACGGAACCATTTTCAAAAATGGCAAGCGGATGATTAACATTGCTGATCCCTGCAATGGCCTCGAGTTTTTACTATTATATGCCTGGTTTATTCTGGTAATGCCGGGTACAGGCAAAAGGAAAATCCTTTATCTGACTGGTGGGCTATTATTGCTCCACTTCTCCAATCTGCTGCGTTGTTGGGGTTTAATGGTGGTTCAGCAATCCTACCCCGATATATTCAACTTTGCCCATCATTACCTATTCAAAATAATCATTTACGGCATCAGCTTTGGGCTTTGGTATGCCTACCTGCGCACCTGGCAACCAACAAATACGAAAGATGAAGCCACCAAGTAAAAGAAACTTTACAAGATTTATCGGCGGTTTGCTGGTTATCCTTGTTTTATATTCAGCCTATCAGCTAAGGCTGGGAGATAACCTTCAGGCAGCGTCTGTTCCCCGCAAATGGAGACATTTTTTTCGGTTTGCGGTAGTGATTGCCGTTTATGGGGCTGGTACCTGGGGACTTGGCAAACTTCCCCAAAAATGGCTTTTAGGGATCTGGCACCTGATTCACACCATTCTAATAGGTACCCTTTTACTTATCGGGCTATGGGACTGGGGCATTGCACCGGTCTCTTATGCGGTACGGAGATTAGGAAACAGTATCCATGAATTTTTGATTAGTCCGCTGTTGTATCTTGCTACAGCATTGGTGGGAAGGCTCTCCGATCAGGCATCAGATATTGGAAAATAAAAGTATGTCCGAGAGTGGAATGAAATAAATATAAGGGCAAGGTGAATACCAAATTATCGGGACAGGGTTTGACGATAAAGATCAAGGAGTTTTGGAATCTGTTTTTCAAGCGAAAAATGATCGAGGACTATTTGCCGGGTTTTTTGGCGCAAATCGGATAATTGATCCTGCTCCATCGCCAATATTCCTTCTAAAAAAGCGATTAACTTTTCCGGTTTTTCCATTTCGAAAAATATCCCAACTTCTGGAACCGCAACTTCATTGATTCCACCCACTGCAGTTACTACTGGTATGCAACCTTGCTGCATGGCTTCCAATAAAGCTAATGGCAATCCTTCGCTTCGGATGGTCATCATAAAAAAATCCAAACGCCTCAGGTATTCAGGAAGATCCTGCACAAGCCCGGGTAAATGCACCCGACTTTTAAGCCCTGTTTTTTCCAATGCATCCTCTAATTCTGGCCTTTCCGGCCCGTCGCCAATAATGCAAAAGTCCATCCTTTCCACAAAATGAGAGGCTAAAACAGACATCAGTTGCACCATTTCCGGTAACTGTTTATCCTTTCTGAAAATACAGGCAGTTCCTATTACGAAAGTTTTTTGAGTTGAACTCCTTTCCTGCATAGGCAGCTCCGGAATTCCACTATACAAAGTGGCCATATTTTTATTAAAATACCAGGAATTTCGCCTTACGGATAAAATACGTGCTTCCACAGCATTGGATACACAGTGGATTTGATGGTGATACTTGTAAACCAATCCGTGTAACCCATAGCTTATTTTTCGGGAATTTATCAGGTTATGTTCTGTATAAACAGCCTTCATTTTAAGCTGGGGTGAACGAAGCAAAAAACTGATTATACCAGAAAAAGGCAAATGTGCATGGATAATATCGGGACGCTGTTGACGACACCATTTTCTAAGTGCAAAAAGAGCGGCCGGTGCCTTCCAACTATATACATTAAAAAAGTGAACCTGCGTTGTGGGTAAAAGACACGCAAGGCTGCTTTTTGAAGGCTGCATAATCAACAAGCTGCAGGTCACTTCCTCTGCATGAACCTTCGATAAATATTGTATCCAATGCAAAACCATTTTTTCAGCCCCTCCCGGTATAAAGGCACGAACCAAAAATGCGATA
>JBBQXO010000320.1:0-3057 GCA_038209595.1 Chitinophagales bacterium | reverse complement strand
GCCTGTTATGTTTGCAGGAGCAGACCATTCTATGTGCAGTTGAAAATCATTAAATTCCTGCACAGTACTAATGTCGCCTGTACCTTTTTTTACAGTAAACGAACCATTCTTTACATCCCATTGGGCAGCACCGCCATCTTTATCTTTCCATTTAGAAAGATCTTTTCCATCAAATAAAACAATAGCATCTGATGGTGCAGTTATAAAAGCATTGGTTGCTGGCTTGCCTGGCGTAACGATAGCTGGAACCGGCTCATAGAATTCGGTCATCTCTGGCTTCATTTCAGTAGATGTGGATTGCGCTTGTATGCTACCGACCATCATAAAAAATGAAGAGAATAGTAATGAAGTTTTAGTTGGAAAAAATTTCTGTTTGATCATTGTATTTGTTTTATGTTATTTGAATAATGTTTGCAATTTAAAACTGATAAAAACTAAAGGGGAATTTAATAGTAAGAAGCTGGTTTAAACGATTTTTGAAATAACTTATAACGCAAGAAGTGGCCGATGGAGACATTGGCCACCGCGGTAAAACACCATCGCCTTTAGCGCCGAAATTGAGCATATTAAAAGTTCCTGCAAACCCCTGGCTGGTGGTAAACAGAGCGGTGAAAAGCAATTGGCTTTCTTCATTTTTGCAGAATTAAAGATTAGTAAAAATCGCACGTCGGTAGCTGAAAAGTGCCGGATTTCCAGCGTCTTTTACCTCGAGAATAATATGCACCTGCTGATCGATTTTAAGTTCGGGCATGGTAAAAGATACATCTTCCGAAGCAGCACCTTGAAGAGTAATTTCGCCACTAAAAACTCCTGCTTCCCGGTAAATAAACCAGCGGTATGTAAATTTGTCGCCATCGGGATCGGAACTACCCTTGGCTGAGAGCATTACTTTTGCGCCGCCTTTTACAGAAGCTTTGGCAACACTCTTGCCCGAATTTCCATTTAAAACAAGAATAGGATTGTGATTCGCCTTTTCAAAGACGCTGCCGATGTTCCAGTCCATACGTGCAGCAAAATCGTGCTGATAAGCTTCTCTCCAGCGCCATATCGTGGCCTGGTTGGAAGCTTCTTGTCTTTCATCGGGTAAGATAATTTCATCCTGGGTATTTACGGAACTGGTCCAGATTTTTCCTTTTTGGGCATAGGAACGGTAATGTTCGTACCTCCCGCCCCAACCACCATAAGCAGGTGAGATATACCAACCTAGTCCATTGTTGATTAACCCAAGGAACGAGGGTGTATCGCCTTCCATAATGTAGTCGAATTTTAAATAGTGCGCTCCCAGTGGACCGTGGTTTTCGCGGATATTTGCTGCAAGCCAGGCATTGGTCACCAGCTCATTATGTAGACCGGGACCATTTTTGTAAAAAAGATCGCCTGAAATCCCAGTCCATGTGGCTTTGTAATATTCTAACCAGGAATCACCTGCCGAAGGATCGACAATGTAAAAAATATCTGGAAACACATTCCTTATCCACTGACCGGCAAAATCCTGATCGGAAATTGAATAGACTCTTATTTTGGAAACGAATTTTTTTACAGCATCTTTATTGCGTGTCTGCTTTACTTTCCACAAAGCCTGTGCAAGGCAGTTTGTACCACCCCAGGCAGTAACCCACAAAGGTCGTTTGTCGGCTTTATCCACAGCTTTAATAAGAAGGTCTGAGCCAGGCGAATCTTTACCTTCGCCCACACCATCCATGCCGTAAAGTGGTAAGTGTACCGTGGTAATGCTCAACAGGTATTCTATGGAAGGAAACCCGGAAGCATGCTTGTCGAGATTCGGTTTTACCTTTCCATAATCCTTCACCAGTGTTTCAATTTTATCTTTTCGAACCTGGTTTCTCAGGTGGGTAGATGTGGTTGCAACCAAACCTTCAAGGTCGTATTCATTCGAATAAACGAGCAATCGTACCAGCGATTCCTGATCATCGGGTTCATTGGTAATATCAGTGAGTACAAAAAGCCTTTGTTTAATTGGTTCCTCAAACCGGAGGTCTGTTTGGGCATAAACACCCATCGACATCATGACCAAATTTATCATCCCTGCTATTTTCATCTTATGCATTTATTTGTTATAATATGTAAGGTTCATCAGTGCAATAAAAGGCAGTAACCCGTTCAAGGTATTCATTCCAAACACATTTTACCGAAGTAATTGCGTTTTTGTTTCGGGCATCGTACAACAAGTTCCCCGACAATACGGCCTGCTTAGTGTTATAGCCATAAGCAGGTACAACAGGGTTAAATTTAGTTAGGGTTAAATATTTTGTTTATGAACCAGGTGCCTTAGTTTTCCACCTTCTCCTTTTAGAAGTCCTTCAGCCATAGAACCATGCAGCAAATGATTATTTTTTCATTTATAAAACAGGATTAAAAATGATTCCTCTATTAACCTATTAGATTTCTCATCCCTGCGTTACAGGTATTTTTCAATAAAAGGAACGGCATTTTTCAGGTACTTTTCGGCAATCCCGCCAAGAGCCTTTTTTCAGCCCCGACTATACTTTTAAGCCGAGATTGGGGGTGCCAACCTCAAGATGGCAAATGAAAATTCTATTTTTATACAGCTTCTCAAGAAATTAATATTAGTACTTTAATCTTTTTAAGTACGAAATGCTATCCTGGATGCAAGTCATGGGAGCCGCTGTTTCGTCTACTTCTACAATGTAATGTTTAATGTTAGTTTTCTTTGCTTGTGCAAAAATTTTTTTAAAATCGATGCTGCCGTAACCAGGACATGTAAAAGATTTTTCTGGAGTTTTATCCATGTCTTTTACGTGAAACAATTCAAAGCGATCGGGATAATTTTTTAATAAGCGAATTGGATCTCCACCTCCTTTGGTTACCCAATATAAATCGAGCAGCATCGCTACTTTGGCGGGATCTGTTTCTTTTAATAATACTTCATATCCCCACTCATAGCCCTGTACCGGAACAAATTCTTTATCATGATTGTGCATAGCCAGGCGAATGCCATTTTTATTACACAACTCACCGAGGTTATTCAGGTCTTCTGCCGTTTGTTTAAAATCATCTAGCTTTTTATTTTCCCCG
>JBBQXO010000319.1:0-3085 GCA_038209595.1 Chitinophagales bacterium | reverse complement strand
ATGGAGAAGTTAAAAGAAGTAAATATCTCATTACAAAGGTTTTAGAAGGATTTGAATAATACGCAAAATACTATAAATGGTAAAGCTGCATGACAAAGACAGACGTCCAATAAACAAGGCTTCGTCGGATACAAAGTGCCTCCGATGAAGACTCATGTTGTACGGAACTGCTACTGAAATAATTTTGAACTATGTAGATTGCTTTGAATTTAATTGGGATATAGGAGGATGAATTGTTTAAGTGGTCTTCTTTTTTGTGTTGGTTTTGATGCCTGAGTGATGATAGCGGTAATATTTTTTCATGAAATGCTATATATTTTAATGATGTTTAATTGAATTCGCTGTTTTTCCTGAGGTAGGGACACAGCCTCCCCACACTGCCGAAACTGCAATTTTTAAGCAATGCACGCCAATATTTTTTTAGCCTTTTCTCTCGATTCTGATGGGGACCTCTGCGGTTAAATTTCAAAATAGTTTGCATGGTTACCTTTTTACAACTGGGACATTGAAGTAGATTCTATATTTCTTTGGCTGGCTTTGGGTAACTTTCGATTGGTGGTATGTGTTCTCGAATAATGCCTGCACAAGTCTCCTTGCTCGTACTGCTTAGAATGCCAAAATAACGTATCCTCCTAAAGTCTATAGGAAATATATGCATGGCAAAACGTCTGACAAATTCTGGAGCCTCAAGTGTCGCCTCTTTGGTTTTAGATGATGCCCGACAATCATCAAAGGAAAACCAACCTTGCTTTCCTGTACATATTGCGTAAAATGATTGTCGATAGCTATCATGTTAGTCAACCGGTTAAGATACATGTAAAGCGTTTGGTATCAGCTAAGCCGAAAATTTCTAAAGTTGTTTAATTGAGAGGAAGGCCTATGCAAGAAAGCGGCAATCAGGTAGCTCCAACAAAAGTATAAAGAAAACCCCGGCTATTTCCTAACTGGAAATTGGTACATCCATAATGTAGTAATACATTTGTAGGGTAGATCCGGAACAGATACAGTAAAAGGCGCAGCAAAGGCCTCAAAAGTAAAATACATTGTTTTTTGAATACGCAGGGATATAATACCCTGTTTGACTCGATAGTGCGTAATCCTACAGAAACTTTTTTACTATTCTCTATTTTAAAACTATAAAATACCCTTGATTCAAAATGCTAAAACAAAAAATAAGAAATTTGGCTCAAAAATTTGGCTATGACTTTACAAAGACCTCCAATTTTGAGCATGGTAAAAAATTTAAAGGTAATAGTTCTGATCCAGATTTTGACTATTACGAAACAACAAACGGCAATTACTATTTGCCCAAAAATTGCAACGGTGATGTTGTGGCAAATGCAATTAAAACAGGTAAATTATTTGATCAGGCAATACACGAAGTTGCAAAATCTTTTATTAAGCCAAATTCATTGATACTTGATATTGGTTCAAATTATGGTCAAATGGCAATTGAGTTTTCCAAGATTGCAGACAAGACTCAAGTATGGGCATTTGAAGCACAAAAAATGGTATTTGATATTCTTGAAAAAAATATAAACAGCAACAATAGAAAAAATATAAAAGCATTTTATAATGCCGTTTATAATATCAATAACATTGAGTTTTTGTTTCCAGCTCCTGATCTTGTAAAGTTTCCTTCGTACGGTTGTTATGGTTTAGATTTAAATGCAAAAACTGGAATTCCTGTAAATAGCATAACAATTGATAGTTTAGAAATAAATATACCAATCAGTTTTATAAAAATAGATATTCAGGGTAGTGACCTAGCCGCAATGCAAGGTGCGATAAATACTATAGCTAAATATAAAATGCCAATTATTTTTGAATATGAAGAGCAATTTCAAGAAAAATTCAATACTTCTTTTCAAGATTACATTGATTTTGTTAACAATATCGGTTATAAGTTTTTAAAAACAGTACAAGATATTAATTATTTAATCGTCCCGAAATAAATATGATAGCAACAGATATTGGAAATATATTTCAAATTATCATCCTAAAACTAAAATTGACTATAGCGATAAGCATGGAAAGTTTTCCCTAACATTTAGTCGTAAAATCGATAAGCAAAAAAAAAATAAAACGGGCAAAATTAAAACGCAAAAGCCCCTTACCATTCGGGTCATGGCTTTTGGCTATACGCTGTTCAGCAATAGGCTGGCGGGAAGTTGTATTTTCAACATTTGTTCGGGCAAGAAGTATTTTAATCAGCATTTGTAACTAACTTCAAATTTTTAATCACTATTTGGCTGTGGTTCGTGGCAGGAAGTTCAATGAATCCCAGCCGATTAATAAACTTTCTACGTTGTATACAATCTTATGAATTCATTCAAACCAGATCATAGAAAAATAAATGTTCTCTTACTTTTTGGAATCTTATTCATATGACTGACCTACTTTACCTTAAACGCAAGTTCAATTTCTACAAGGATTTTATGGACATTTTTACTTGTTCTATATGGGTTGATATGTATTGGATGTGCAACCTTGTACCGATACATTATAACGATACAAGATGGAAGGCTGGTGGTAAAAAGTAGATTTGGTATTCGGACAAGAGAAATTCTATTACAAGAAATAAGAAAGGTCAAAGTTTTAGATAAGGAATACCCTATTACAGTTTACAATAATTCACTTCTATATTTAATTCTATGGGACAAAAAGTTCAACCGTTTCAAACAAATAGAACTTTATGATGTGTTCGGAACTCGATTATTTACAATTGATGGCCAAGCAATCGAGAACAATGAATTTACCAGACTGGTAAAAGCCTTAAAGTAATAAGGCTACACATTTAGTCTTATAGCCACCAAGCCCCCTCCTAAAGTCTCCTTAAATATTACCCAAAACCCCTTACCATTCGGGTCGGGGCTTTTGGCTATGCGCTGTTCAGCGACACCGGGCCTCAGACAGTTTTGTAGAATTTATAGGGTGCCCACAGCTTAATTTCAGGAGGTTTTTCTGCAACGAAAGGTGTATTGTATCAGGTTGGCGATACCTTTCGCATATTAATGCCCTTACCCAAATTGAAGCGGGTTGTGGAAATTCCGGTAATATTGACCCGTTATTCCGGTATTTTGCC
>JBBQXO010000318.1:0-3111 GCA_038209595.1 Chitinophagales bacterium | reverse complement strand
CGGTTGTACCGGAGTAGTTACTTCCTTACATCAGCACCCGGCGGGCTTGGTTTGGCCTGTGGCAGATATTGAAGAACGCATCCGTATTATTGAAAAAGACAATGATAAATTGTCCCCTTTATACTGGTCGGTAGTAGAAAGTATTTTAGTACACGATGATATAAAAAGAGGGCTGCCATCCAGGGAAAAATACATTGAAGCCTTTAAGCAAACCATCCGCAACCTTGCGAAATGCGGTGTTTATACCATTTGTTATAATTTTATGCCGGTGCTTGACTGGACTAGGACGGATGTGAAATATCCTATGCCCGATGGGTCATTCGCGCTTAGGTTTGTTTGGGAAGATATTGCTTTATTTGATATCTGTATTTTAAAACGCCCCGATGCGGAAAATGATTATACGCCTGAACTGGTAAAAAGAGTTTGGGAGAAATTTCAACAATCATCTGCTGAACAAATACAACATACAAGGGATTCTATTTTAATGGGATTGCCCGGCACCAACGAAAGTTTTGAACAGGAGAGTTTTAAACAGATATTGCTGGAGTACAAACGGGATATTGGGGAACAGCAGCTTCGGCAGAACCTCTATTATTTTTTGCAGCAGGTAGTGCCGGTAGTGGAAGAAGAAGGAGCGAGGTTGTGCATTCATCCCGATGATCCGCCGTTTCCATTATTGGGCTTGCCCCGTGTAGTAAGCAACGAGCAAGATTTAGTCAGCCTCCTTGCTGCTATTGATTCACCTGCCAACGGCATTACATTTTGCACAGGGTCGCTCGGTGCCAATCCGGCCAATGATTTGCCTGGTATTGTAAAACGCCTTGGTCATAAAATACATTTTATTCATTTGCGCTCTGTTACAAAAGAAGCAGGTACCCGTAATTTTCATGAAGCCAATCATCTTTCCGGAGACGTGGATATGTATGCGGTGATTAAAGAAATTTGCCTGGAACAACACAGGCGTGCTAACAATGATGAACCTGGTATTTCAATACCTGTGCGACCCGATCATGGGCATGTAATGCTGGACGATCTTCAGAAAAAAACTTATCCTGGTTATTCCGGCATAGGCAGGTTAAGGGGGCTTGCTGAAATCAGAGGTGTAGAATTGGCAATTGAAAGGGCATTGGAAGAAAATCTTTAAAACCATTTTTTATCATGACAATTGAACCTGTTTTTGACATTAGTTTAGACCATGGCGAAGGTCCATTGTGGGATGTGCAAACCAACAGTTTGTATTGGGTTGATTTGTTTGCAGGAGAATTTTATAAAGGCGATCCGGCTACGGGTGAATTTACTAAAAAGAGTATCGGACAACCGCTTGGTGTAGTGGCGTTACGGGAAGCGGGTGGCTTGGTGATAGCTGCTCATGAAGGATTTGGATTTACTGATATGGAGCCCGACTCGGCGATTTCATTATTTAATAATCCTCAACCCGATTTTCCGGAAACAAGATTCAATGATGGCAAGGTAGATCCTTTAGGAAATTTTGTAGCGGGTACCATGACGTTTACCGGTGAGCAACCTATTGGTCATTTGTACCGGTTGCAGCCCGATAAAACAGTACACTGCCTGGAAAGCGAATTAATGCTAAGCAATGGCATTGACTGGTCGCCGGATGGCACTACTTTTTACCTCGTAGATACCAACCGACATATGGTGTATGCATACGATTATAACCTGCAGAATGCCGCTATCAATAACCGTCGCAATTTTATCGAGTTTAGTGAAAATGAATTCCCGGATGGTTTGTGTATTGATACAGCAGGCAATTGTTGGGTTGCCATGTGGGGCAGCAGTCAGGTTATTCAGTTTGATGCAACGGGTAAAAAAAGCCAGGTAATTGAATTGCCGGTTACACATCCCACAAGTTGTTGTTTTGGTGGGCCACAGCTTTCAACGCTTTTTATTACTACTTCCAAACATGTGCTTACTGCTGATGAAATTCAACAACAGCCACTTGCCGGTAAAATACTGCAAATAGAAACGGCTTTCAAAGGACAGGTAATGCGCAGGTTTAAAGGGTAATTATTTTATGTGATTGAATTGGCATAGTTTCTATGTCCACCGTCTGTGCATTCGTAATAAAATGATTTTATTGCTTATACATTTTGTAAAATATTTACCGTATAATTTTTTTGAATCATTAGCAATACAAGGAATTGAACGCAACATCACTGAATAAGAAAGCAAACCGACGATTAAGGGTTGCTTTCTTTCTTTAACGATCATTTGTTTGCTGTTCATTACCACAAATCCTATAAGATTTACAGTTGTCTGATCCAAATATTGCGAAAACTTAATGGTTCACTCGGATCTCCATGATCCTGCAGCTTAATGGGGCCTTTCCCATGAAATTGATATTTAGGCAATCCTACGTATGGTGTATCGCCGGTAATGGTTGTATTGTTTTGCACCAAAACACCATTGATAAGCACTGTTACACGCGCCGGTGAAAATAGCGTACTGTCTTCCTTAAAACGGGGCGCTGTATAGATTATATCATAAACGTTCCAATCTCCCGGTGAGCGTAATGGATTCTTAAGCGGTGCTGTTTGTTTGTAGATACTGCCCGCCTGACCATTAACATAAGTTTTGTTATTAAAATTATCCAACACCTGAACTTCGTAAAAACCCTGTAGAAAAATACCGCTGTTGCCTCTTGCCTGACCCGAGCCTGTTATGTTTGCAGGTGCAGACCATTCAATATGCAGTTGAAAATCATTAAATTCCTGCACCGTACTGATGTCGCCTGTACCTTTTTTTACAGTAAACGCCCCATTCTTTACATCCCATTGGGCGGCACCGCCATCCTTGTTTTTCCATTTAGAAAGATCTTTTCCATCAAATAAAACAATAGCATCAGAAGGTGCCGTAATAAAAGCGTTGGCTGCAGCCTTGCCTGGGGTAACAATGGATGGTACCGGCTCGTAAAACTCTGTCATCTCGGGCTTCATCTCAATAGCGGTAGTCTGCGCTTGTATGCTACTCACCATCAAAAAAAATGAGGAGAATAGGAATGAAGTTTTAATTGGAAAAAATCTGTGTTTGATCATTGTTGTGATTTGTGAATTATAAATGGTGAATGGTGCATTGTGAATTGTCAATGGT
>JBBQXO010000317.1:0-3136 GCA_038209595.1 Chitinophagales bacterium | reverse complement strand
TTGTTCACCGGCAATACACCGATAAAGACGGGGTAAAACGAAACTTTACCGAAGTGGAAGCCTCCGATTTTGTGATGATGGGGTTGAAGAAGGCGCCTGCAATGGAAGGGTAAGAGGCATCAATACATAACTCAAGGCGTTGTAAATGGCCGGCACTATTTTATGGTGTCGGCTATTTTTTTACTTGCCTGGCTTTTGGTTCTTAGTGGAAAATTTGAGGTCTCTATTTCGAGTGTATTAGCGGAATAGCGAAATACTTTTGCTTTGCCCTTATGTATTGATATTTGTTAGTTTGCATGGTTATTAATCCTGGTAGCCTATGCTTTGGAAGCTTTGGAATTTTTTTAATAGTCCTGTCAGATGTTGCTTTTGGTTATTTGATAAAGTTAAATGATAGTGAAGAAAGCTTTGTTTTTTCGCTTATGAGCAAAAAGAAGGTCAACAGAACCTGGCTGCCTTCGCTGGTACCGGTATTCGCCTTTCCTCGTTCAATGATTCTATATACGCATACCATTTTCTATATGCAATTGAAGAAATATTTGATTGAATGATTACTTAGGATATTGATTTTTCATGATTATTTAAACCTTTTGGTGATCACAAGCCTGATCCAATCGGTATTGGCATATTTCCATGTTAGTTAGTCCTTTATTAGCCAAAACATGATCAAGGGCTTTGAAGAGTCACTTTGCTCCTCCAATGCTTTTGTGCATAACTTAACAGCCTTCAAAACTCCTATGCCAGTTTATTTGCGTATTTTAAATAAATTTTAGTCTAAAATATGAGTTAAGACCGTAAATTCTGTGCTGTTAGCAACTAAATCCTTCCGATTCAGTTCCAGCTCTATATTTGCAATTTTAAAATGAAGGCATCATTTTGATGCATTGATAGTGTAATAAACCAATTTCAAATTTAAACATGAATACCTCACTTAAATTTATCAACCATGATAAATCAACCTTTTTTCCAATCCTAAAGCAAAGGGTAGAAGCGTATTTTACAACACATAACTTGTCCCGGCACGCCAATTCCCCAATGGTTTTTAAAACAATACTTTTCCTGGGTGCGACGGTTGGATTATATACTCTTATCATGCTATCAATATTTCCAATATTGATACAATTGTTGCTGGCCATGATGCTTGGTATCACTATGGCTTTTGTAGGCTTTAATGTTTGTCATGATGCGCTGCATGGCGCCTATTCTTCCCAAAAAAAAATAAATAAGCGACTTGGCTTTATCTTTAATATTATAGGTGCCAATGCTTACGTATGGAACATCACCCACAATATAGTTCACCACAGCTATACCAATATTGTAGATCATGATGAGGACATAGAAATTGCTCCGGGCCTCATTCGGGTAAATGCTGATGAGAAGCTGAACAAAATGCAGCGCTATCAGCATATCTATGCGTTTTTTCTGTACAGCTTAAGTACATTGTCATGGTTTTTTCGCAAAGACTATTTAAAATTTTTTAAAAAAGAAATAGGCAATAGCCATATTAATAAGCACCCCCGTAAAGAATACTTTAATCTGTTTTTTTATAAACTGCTGTATTACACATTATTCATCGTACTTCCTTTGTTGCTGATGGATATTACCTGGTGGCAGTTTATTATCGGTTATCTCGCTATGAACATGGCGCAGGGGTTGGTGCTCGGGTTGGTATTTCAAATGGCACATGTGGTAGAAAATACAGAGGTAGTTGCTTCACCTGAGGCCAATGTAATCACTGATGCCTGGGCTGTTCATCAGTTAAAAACAACAGCTAATTTCGCACCTGATAGCCGGCTCGCTTCCTTTTTATGCGGTGGATTGAATATGCAGGTAGAGCATCACCTTTTTCCGAGAATCTGCCATATTCACTATCCCCAAATAGCTCATATTGTGCAAAGCACAGCAGCCGAATTTAATTTACCATACAACGTTCATAAGACTTTTTACTCGGCACTGCGTTCTCATTATGCTTTTTTAAAACGGATGGGAACGCAGGTTAATTTGTAGAGGCAATTAGCTTAATTAACACATATTTCGTATGTTTTTATCAGGTTTGTGGTAAGTAATGTAGCAGACAATCTGATTTTATTAAATATTATTTTTATTGGAATTAATCAATATAATTGTTGAAAATGGGCATTTGCTTGCTTTCTTCCTGCTACTTTTACACATTTCTTTTACCTTTTTATAACCAATCCATTTTTCAATTTACTTCTAAAGTATTAAAAAGTCATTATCCGGCTATTTGCAGCGATAGTGAATATTTATTAATTCTACCAAAGCTTCTTTGATAAAATATTTTTTGTTATTTCTTATATTGCAGCAAGGATGTAATTGGCACGGACAATTAATTATTCCAGATTTTATTCAATAAGTGTAAATGATAAATTGTCGTATAGTTCTGTTTGTAGTATCAAGTAGGACTACAAGCGATTTAGTTGGATTATGCAGTTAAGACGACACTGTATTACAAACTTTCAGTTATTAATCCGCTAACAGTACGTAATCAGGGAATTATTTTGTGGAAAGCAAAAAGTGTAAGGTCGGTGCAACAAATACCTTTTGTACATCCATAACCACTAGCAGGGTGGCTATGGATGCGAAGGAGAAATAGTATGTTTTATTTTTATAAAAGGTAAATGGTAATTAAATTCAAATTATTACTTTTTGGACTTATCGATTTCGTTTGTTTTAATTTTGTATTGGCGGCTTTGGTTTTTCTGGCACATGTCTTCAAAATTTTCAGGACAAACCGTCCGGAAATTATGTTCTTCCAGTGGAATTAGCTCTACCATTTTATCAATCATTTTTTGCGGGTCAAATTGGTTTTTTGCCATTAGTTCCGCTGCTTTTTCAATTTCTTTTATAGAAGTATAATGTAAGTCTTCGTCAAACCATTGTTTGTATGTGTCATACATCCTATCATTAAAGCCGGTATCAAATGGTTCCGGCTTTATAGTGGCAACTGTAACGCCTATAGGTTTTAACTCCTCTCTTAAACATTGCGCAATTGCTTCCAGCGCATGTTTTGAAGCATTATATGGGCCTAAAAACCCACTTGTTGTGAGTCCGGCTACCGATGATAGAAATATGACTTTTCCCTTACCTTTTTCCACCATTTTTTTAATGAACGGTT
>JBBQXO010000316.1:0-3178 GCA_038209595.1 Chitinophagales bacterium | reverse complement strand
TTTCTCTGACACTATATTTTTCAAAGCGACTTAAAGTAAAGACAGTTTTAGTTTTAGGAGGTAATTGATTAAGAGCCTTATGCATGGCTGTGTGCAAGTCTGCGCACAATACAGAATTATCGCTCTTATAATCAGAAGCCGTTTGCTGAAGTTTCCCTTCGTCAACAGTAGTATACTTTTTTTCGAAAAAATGAATACACTGATAGCGCACACTCTGATGCAAATAGGCAGACAAATTCTTGATCTGAAGACTTTCCCTGCGCTCCCATAAACTTAGAAAAATTTGTTGTACAATTTCTTCAGCAACATATACATTTCGGGTTTTACCAAAAGCAATTTGATACATACCCCTCCAATGACGGTTGAAAATAGTTTCGTAAGCCTTTTCGTCAGAGGTTCGCAGAAGCCTTAAAAGCATTTCGTCAGTTAAAATAATATATCCCATGAGCAAGCAATTTTTTAGTCGTCATTAAAACCCGAAAAGCAATAATTTCGCGGCTTTAGATATTCTTTATTCTCAATTCTTTTACCAATAACCCTACATAGTGATTTAAAAACTATGTCTATTTAGTACCTTACAATTTTCAACGCTGTCTCAAGGCAGCGGCTGTATTATTTTGTTACTTTTCAATTTCAAACAGAAACGGAAGGTTTGTATTGGATGTACCTAACTGAAAACTGTATTTCCCGGAATACCAATCCCAACCATTTTTATCCGTATTAAAATATCGTAAATCATTCCACCCAACCATAAGCGTTACCAGTTTTGACTCCCCTTTTTCAAGACTTACTTTCTCAAATGCCTTTAAAGCCTTATGGTTCTGATCAGATTCTTTCTCCGGCAAGGAAACATAGAGCTGCACAACTTCGCTGCCCCTCATTTTTCCAATATTCTTAACCAGCACCTGTAGCGCAATGCTGTCCCCACGTTGTTCAATTCTGGCATTATTACATAAAAAATCTGTATAACTTAGGCCAAATCCAAAACTGAACCTCGGCTCAATATTCCTGTTATTTAAAAAACGATACCCAACAAGTACTCCTTCTAGGTATTTCAGTTTTAAATTTTCACCAGGATAACCGTTGAGGGCATGCGGGCCAAGGTCAGAAAGCATTTTAGGGAAAGAAACAGGTAACTTTCCAGAAGGGGATACCTGTCCAAAAAGTATTTCCGCCAGCGCATTGCCACCCTCCGAACCTCCATACCATGTTTGTAAAAGCGCAGGAACTGATTCAATCCAATTTTCTACATCGCAAGGGGCAGCTCCGCCCAACATCACGACCACGTTGGCGTTTACCCTTGCAATGGCGGCTATTATACTATCCTGAAAAAAAGGAAGGTTCAGTGTTTCTTTATCAGTATCTTCTGAATCAAAAGCGCGGTCATCCCATGCATCACTATATCCATGATTAAAACCACCTGCAAAAATGACTACATCGGATTGCGAGGCTTTTTCAATAGCCTCATTAAGCAAGGTTTTATTCATTTTCGTTGCTCTTCCTATCTCATAGGCGGGAGCATAGGTAATCTCAATATTTTTCCCCTTAAGAAAAGCCTGAATGCCAGCAAGGGGCGTAATTTCATATAATGGTAACACCTGAGAACTGCCTCCGCCCTGTGCGTGCTTTTTTGTAGCCATTGCCCCAATTACCGCAATCTTTTTAATTTTATTTATATCAATAGGTAATAAAGCATTTTGATTTTTCAATAATACAATGGACTCTGCCGCTACCTGTTTTGCCACCAATTGATGCTGACGTGTATTAATAGCTCCGACCTTATCCCCTTTTTCCTCCTTTGCCCACATACGTATGCGTAACAACCTGCGTACCTTTTCATTTAGTACACTTACGGAAACTTCACCTGATTCAATCATTGTTTTGGCTGGTAAAGCAAGGTAGAAGGAATCGTAATTTGCAATGGTTTGGTTAAGTTCAGTACCCATTTCCAAATCAGTACCATTAAGCAGAGCCTCTTTAGTATCGTGTACCGCACTCCAGTCGCTTAGCATAATACCCTGAAAACCCCACTGCTTTTTCAACAAATTGTTTACCAGAAAATCATTATGCGTACAATAGTTACCTCTAAATTTATTATACGCCCCCATAACCGCTACTACGCCTGCCTGTTGAACTGCTGCCTTAAATGCTGGTAGAAAAACCTCATGCAAGGCACGGTCTGTCATATCAATGTCTATGGTCATCCGGTTTTTTTCCTGATTGTTGGCAATAAAGTGCTTAACACAAGCCATGGTACCAATAGATTGGAGACCTTTTATATACGGCACTGCCATTTGAGCGGTTAGCCACGGATCTTCGCTTAAATATTCAAAATTTCGCCCATTTAAGGGAGTTCTTATAATATTTACTCCAGGCCCAAGTACCATATCCTTTTTACGCGCCAAAGCTTCATACCCCAACACTTTCCCATATTGGTGCGCCAAAGCGGCATTCCAGGTTGCACCCAGGGCAATTATGGAAGGCAGGTAGGTACAGCTATCATTTCCCGCTCCTACCGGCGACCAGTCCTTATTTAAGTCCATTCTTATGCCATGCGGTCCATCTGTCATAGTCATAGCAGATATTCCTAACCTTTCTACACCTGCGGTGGTAAATGTGGTATTTCCATGAATAAGCCCCAATTTTTCATCCAGTGTCATTTCTTTAATGAGGTCATCTATCTTTTTCTCTAAATTCAATGGCAACAATGTAGTTTTATCTGCTACTTGCCCATTGGCTTCTAAAGAAGTGACGCACATTTTACAAACTACAATGAACAGTACAAAAGCCAGCGAATGCTTTTTTAAAATGTTCAAGCAGTATACAATCTCATTTGGCATAGCTATTTTTATAATACCCTTCGTATAAGGTATTATAAGTTGTAAAACTACCCCCCTTTGTAAATGGCTTTTTGGAGAATTTTATCTCTTTATTATACAATATAAACAGTTTGGTTAAAAGTAATACCCTATTTGGGTCAATTATTGTGAATAATGGAACTAAAGGTTAGAATAGGTGAAGGTTTTATGGGTTTACTTAAAATGATAGAAAAAATATGGATTGAAACAGATAAGCAGTAAAGAAATTGAATTTTTATTTTGCTAATGATCGTGTAAAAACAACATGAAGTTTTAAATAAATTCTTGAGCAAACGTTTCGGAGCAGGTAAAGGCATGGG
>JBBQXO010000315.1:0-3216 GCA_038209595.1 Chitinophagales bacterium | reverse complement strand
ATTTCGGTCCATGTATTGCCCTTTGTAAACCAAAAGCTGTTGGTTGACATATCAAATACCAGTAAACCATTGGCAGGATTTACAATGCCTATGCGCTGTGCGGTAGTCATGCGCGGAATAAGCATGCCCGATGAGGTGCTTGCAACTTCAAGTTGGGCTGATGCATCGGGTGTTGCGGTACCAATGCCAACCTGCTGGGATTGCGCCCAAAAGGATAACAACAATAACCCTATCATTAAAGGGGTACACATGGGCCTGATCTCTATTAATTTCTTCATAAACATTTGGTTTTTATATAATGTAACTGTATCGAACCTTCAACAAAAAGGCTTTTTGACATAATATTTAAGCCAGCAATCCAACCGAAATAATACCATAGCCATTGGTTATCATGCGCCTTCTTTTGGTATAAAAATTAAAACCTCAAAAAGAAAATCCACTACCAAAAAAGTGGGATTTTCTTTATTTAAAATGAAATTAAATTATTTTTGAGAAACAGCAAGGGTATTAATGGCATTCATTTTTTCTTCCAACTCCTGAATTCTAATGTCCATATTGGATTTCAAGGAGGTTACTTCCTGCTTTAATGCCTGATTTTCAGCCTGCATTGCCTGCCATGCTAAAAAGCTATTTTCAAAGGACTGAAGTTTTGCCTGATAACCCCGCATGAGTCCTTCTACTTCATTGCCTTTAAGCCCAACCACAACCTTTACAAAACGTGTAATTTTTTCATTCGAGGTTTCCCATGATCTGCCTACAATCTTCCCCATATGTTCAATGTTCACATTGTCTGGAGATACTGCATAGCCAATGCCATCGTTGTTTCCAGAGATAACAATAAAATCACCACTTTTTACAGGTCCCGATACTTTTACAGGCACCTGTCCAAGAAAAGCTACTTTCTGATATTTATAAGCCAAAGAATCATGCGGTGGCGTATTGCCAAGCATGATGGGCGCCATAGAAATGGCCATAATCTGTTCAGCACCTACCGTATTTTTTGAAATTTTCCCACCTCTAACGCCGACAATATCGCCAAAAGTCATTTTCTCTAAAGGATTTTCCATTTCCAAAGATTCAGCATAATCTCCAAAACCAGAGGCATAAGTAACCCCATTATCCAAACAAGCAATCGTAGTGGCGATATTGGCAGTAGCAGTAATTAATGAAATAGGGTCTAATGGAATGGGACCGAGTAATTCATTTACATAACAAATAAAGTCACCAGGACTGGTTAAGGGATTGGGTGGGGAATAATCTGACTCCACAAAGCCTTCTATCCTGCCCTTTACAAAATTATTGGCATCTACAAACATCATGAAATTATTGTTTCTATTCACCGTAGCATCATTCAGTTTTACCAAAATACCCTGCCTTCCCCCATCTACAAATAAAGGATAGGATGCAAACGGACCTTGATCTCCGGTTGCGCTTGTTCTTCGGATATACACCTGTCCGGTAGATGTCTCAACATGAAGTGCCGAAGTAGGATTAGTGGTTCCTATGCCAATATTTCCATTATTGGCTATGGTCATTTTTTGGGTACTTCCTGTATAAAAACCTAGTGAGTATTGACCAGTCCCTGCATTGCGCTTTGATGCAATGCCTTCCCCGCTACCATTACCAAAACGAAGTCCATTTGCAATGGTGCCAGTGTTCAGGTTCTTTTGATCTATTACAAGTTCCCTTCCAACATCAAGCCTTCCGTCTACAATCACGTCACCCGTTGCACCCACCGAAAAAAGAGAACTGGCCCCGGTTGAATTGACCACATTGAGTATGCGTTCATTGGCTGCTGCTCCACGTACGTTAAAAGTAATATTAGTGAAAAACTGATTGATACCAACTCTACCATTTAAAAAAGAGTTGCCATTTACCTGCGCATTTCCCGTTACATGAAGCCGTTGGGCCGGTGTAGCAGTTCCTATACCCACATTACCACCTACAGTAACCGCTAATCTTGCAACGTCATTTCCTTCCACCACAAAGTCTCCTGCGCCATTGAGACCAACATCTACATATCCCGGAGCAGTACTTTCAAAACGCATTTGAGGGCCATTCTCAAAGCCATCCATTGTTGCAAGCAGGGTGGTAGAAAGACCAGGTGTAAAGAAAGGGTGTACACGAAAACTACCTTGACTGCCCAATACCCGCATACTTGTGGAAATATCCAATTTTGCAGCAGGTGTCGTAATACCAATACCCACATCTCCGTTTGGATTAACCCGCATCCATTCAGTAAAGCCACCGGCATCGGTAGCAAACCTCAGTGGGTCGCCATCTTTCCATTGTATAAAGGGGCTGGGATCGTTTTGGCGGCCGCCAAAAAACAACAGGCGATGGCTAAGATCGGAATTGCCTAATGCAAACAATGCTCCTTCATCGGGGTTTGAGCCCCTTATATCAAGCTTGAATTGTGGTGTTGCAGTGCCAATACCAACATTATTTTGGGCATACACCATTGCAGAAATCATTATCGTACCTACAAACAAACAGGCATGGGTAAAATACATTTTTCTTGATTTTTTCATAAGTAAATTTTAATTAATAAAAAATTATAATGATGCTGAACCTCAAAACACGTTCCATTTTTGTTTGGAATGCACAAAATGTTGATTTAATAACCCGAATGGGAGTCTATTTATTAACTGAAACTTGACCAAAATCCTCAAGGCTGAGGAATGCCAAATACCACTAAATTTAAAGTAAACAATAAAATCCCACTTATCCTAAGATTTTTTCTAAATCATTTGGAAAATCCTTTTTTGACATTGGCGAACAGAAGTATCACTTTTCCGCCCAACCCTTCCGGTAATATACAAGATATGAAGAATAAATTTTCAATTAAAATATCCAAATAGTCATTTTATCAGGTGCTACATATTTGCATTTCATGTTGTTTTTCCTACAATTTTGAAACCATCTACTATATATTACCAGTATAGAAAATCAATGAATTAGAAAGCAAATCCAAGTGTTACATCCAAGTTTGTGGCAAACTGCTCCCCATCAATGATTTAATCTTATTTTTACCTTAATAAGATCAATTACCTTCTATTCGGTAATTTTGCGTTGGCCAGGTAATAGAGCGCTTCTTCGCCCCTATTCAAATAACGGTTGACGCTACCTAGCAACACATTCCATTCCACCGCCAAATATTTAGCCTGCTTATCTTTTAACAGCGGCAGTACTTGCTTCCCCATTTTGTCAACGATA
>JBBQXO010000314.1:0-3227 GCA_038209595.1 Chitinophagales bacterium | reverse complement strand
ACTTTCATCAGCCGAACCGCTTGTCCTGCCACTGTAAGTAGTTGTTGTTCCATCAGGATTTCTTCGAACCTTTGTATAAGTAACATATTTAACTTGTTTATCAGGATTTCGGTTCTCATAGTTATCTTCAGCTTGTTCCTGTTCTAATTATTCACGTTCTAATTTTTTCCACCCCCCTATACCATCAGGAGTATCATCTATGTTAGAGTTAGCATCTGATGGACTAAATAACAAATAAACTAATAATAGCAAAGGATTAGGACTTGGACGTACTTTTCCTTTTGATGCCTTTCTTGTAATTTTTTCAGCCCATTGTTGGCTTGCTTTTGAAGGTGGACTTTTCGGTACAGGATCACCAACTTTAGAATTTTGCTCAATAGAACTTCCCAATCCCATTCCTTTCGCTGCTGCCGAGGCCACAGTAGAAACCGTACTCACCACTCTCATAAAATTGCCAGCACCAGCAATCCTGCCAGCCATACCGCCGTACCCGCTCATGCCCGCGGCCGCCGCACATCCACTACCGCCTACACCAAACAATCCACCGGTAGGGTCTGTACCATTCCCCGGATCATTCCCCATACCCACATACCCGCTCGCAAATTGATCGTAAGGGTCATGCTGTAAAAAGCGGCCTAGTTGAGGGTCGTAGGAACGTAGAGCAAAATCATTCCAACCCAGGTCATCATCGAATTCGGAGTAATCGCCCTGGTACTGGTAGTTATTTGGCGCACCACCAAAGGCTTTACTGCTTAGTGCCTGTATTTTTAAGATAAAAGCGTAGTAGTGGTTTTGCTCTAAAATACGTCCCCGGTCATGCCTAACCTGCAAGTTGTCGAAATAAACAGGCTCGTCACTTTGCCCAAAGCATTTTTATTTTTTTTTAATGGATTGGGCGAATTCCGCTGTGCTCCATTTCATTAGAAATATAAACCAGGCAATAACCCCGCCTGAACGATCAGTCGGGCAGGCATTTCTCGGCACCTTAATATTTAAAAGAGCTAAAGTGGCAGCTACACCTGCATTGCCTACACTCGTGCTGCCATCCTGCACAAATGTAAACCTTTCCCCGAATCGCTACGCTTTCGGGAGTTTTAGCCTGAAAAAAAACTACGTTTAAGTAACCTTTAGGGGTATTGCCATTTGGCGAATTGATATAGGGCGAAATGAATTGGTTAAATGCTGTACACGTATTCAGGTTACCTTTTATTGGTGGTTTAAAGAAAAAATGGATTTTGGAAATGAGCATTTTGCAACATGCTTTGCAGGACAAGTTGCTGGGAAGGGTAAGAAAAACAGAGGTATAAGACAGATAAAATCTGGATAATAAAAAATCTAAGGAATTACTAACTGACACAGTTTAAATTACACTCCCAAAATCTATTTTATTTTACCTTTTCAGTTCCACCCCAATTCTTTTCTAAAAAATCGCTTCCAGTTTCAAATTTGGATAATCGAACTCCAAATTCTTTTTCTATAAATAATAATAAACTTTTAAATTGGGTAGCAATACCTATTTTGGGTTCAGAGAAATTATATCCATATGTAAAATCATGAAAAATAGTTTGATTTGGAAAAATTTGTTGTGCAAACAATATAGTTCCTACACTTTCAGATCCATAAACTGAATAATTATCTTGCCCTGACAAAGAAATATTTTGTTTTTTCATTCTTTTGGCAAAACTTTTCCAACCTTGAATAGGACTATATGAAATTTCGATACAAGTATCTGCAAAACCTGGACTTTCCGAAGCGTGAAATCTCATTATATTTTGTGTAGCGGTATCTCTATTTTCTAATTTACCAAATTGAAAGATACGTATTGTATATAAATTAAAATCATCCTTTGTTCCAAATGGATCTAATACCCAAATCCTGAATATAAAATCATTCCCTTCTACTTGATTTGTTAAGTTAAATACTTTAGAAGCAGATTGAACCAACGAATCAGTTTTTAAAAAATCCATTGACGTAATTAAGCATTTACCTATAGGCTTCGTAAATAAAATTGTTGTATCATGATGTGTTTGCTTACAGCTTACTGCATTCATTAATAAAAATGAAATCAAAACTGAAATCAAAAAAAATAATTTTATTTGCATGTTGTTACATTTTTAAAAAAAAAAGTTTTAGATTTTTACTGTTCATAGCAAGGACAAGGTGGAGGTTTTGGGGGGTTGGGTGAATAATAACCTTTACCAATTGAATTAATATCGTTTGAAAGATCAGTTTTGTAAACACCGTTTCTTTCAATAAGATTATTTCTATTTCGTTTTAATAATTCCCCGCCTGACCCCAATACAAATAAATAATGGGTATCAAGAGCCTTCTTAAACTTACTACCATTTCCAAAAGCGTTTTGATCAGGAATACTAAATCCGGTATTAAATGGATTTTTTTTGGTGGCATAAGAAGGATGAAGGTGTATATGACCAATAACATATGCGTTTTTAGGTAACCTACCAACTGTATGATGCTCAGGATGAAAGACATCGGGAGATTCACCTATTGCTCTACCCTTATCTTTAAATCGAATAGGTGTTGAAGATGATCTTAATCTTACAGTAAACCCATCCTTATTCTTAACATCAACTTCAAATAATAAGGATGATGCCTCGTACGAAGGATCCCTATTTTCTAATGCCCATGCAGACGCTGCATCATCCAATTCCTTATAAAATGCTCTTGGATTTTTACCTGGCTTCGGATTAGGCCCATATCCATCCGGGCAATTACACCCATCTGACTTATTTTGATCATCTTCTCCGTTACCGGATGTATTGCCAACTGAACCCATTGCACCACTACCAAAAGCCTGATTTCTATTGCCATTACCATTTGCTATACTACTGACCAACCCAGCACCATTCATAGCAACACTGGCTACGGTAGAAACCGTACTCACCACTCTCATAAAATTACCTGAACCAGCAATCCTGCCTGCCTTACCGCCGTATCCGCTCATGCCCGCAGCGGCTGCACATCCACTACCACCTACACCAAACAATCCACCGGTAGGGTCTGTACCATTCGCCGGATCATTACCCATACCCACATACCCACTTGCAAATTGGTCGTAAGGGTCGTGCTGTAAAAACCTGAGATCCCTCCTTTGTCGGGACAGGTTTGCGGGTCGTAGCTGCGCAGCATAAAGTCATGCCAACCGAGGTCGTCATCGAATCCGCTGTAATCTCCCTGGTATTGGTAATTATTAGGAGTGCTACCGA
>JBBQXO010000313.1:0-3271 GCA_038209595.1 Chitinophagales bacterium | reverse complement strand
TGTAACCGTTAATGCCAAGGAAAACAGGGATCTTTTTTGGGCTATCCGTGGTGGCGGAGGTAATTTCGGTATTGTAACCTCTTTTACTTTTCAGGCATATCCGGTTAAAAATGTATAGGGTGGCCCCACCCTATGGCCTATTGAGCAAACACAAAAGATCAGGATTTGGTACAATAAATTTTTTCAGGATGCACCGGATGAATTAAATGGTTTTATCGCCACTATGATTATTCCGGAACCTCCATTTCCTGAAACGCTGCATAACAAACAATTTCGCGGTATTATAGGATGTTATGCAGGCGATGAAAAGAAAGCCGAAGAACTCTTTAAACCAATCGTGGAACTTGAACCTGTATTTGCGCATGCAGGTACGATGCCTTATCCGGCTAATCAAACATTATTTAACGGATTGTTTCCACCCGGCCTGCAATGGTACCGGAGAGCTGATTTCTTTAACGACCTTGGACCCGATGCGAGTGCAAAACACCTGAAATTTGGTTCAAAAATTCCAACACCACTGTCACAAATGCGATTGTATCCAATTAGTGGTGCGGCAGGCAGAGTGGCTAATGACGCAACTCCCTGGCTTACAGAGTTGCAAAGTATGCAGGAGTAATCGTTGGAGTGGATTCGGAAACTGCCAATGCAGAAAAAATTATAACCTGTTGTAAAGATTACCGGGATGCCCTTCACCCCTATTCATCAGGCGGTGCGTATTTGAATTTTATAATGGATGAAGGACAGGAACAAAATCAGGCAAGTTACAAACACAATTAGGAGCGACTTACCAAAATTAAAAAGCAGTACGAACAAGCTAATCTTTTTAAGGTAAATCGGCATATTAAACCTGCTGCATCATAGTATTAGTGCTATCAACATAGAGGCTGGCTGCCACAGAAACATTGCCTGAAAACAAATTTCCAATATAAGTGGAATCATTAATTTTTATGGAAAAAGACATCTGCAAGGGTAACTTTTTATTTTCTTTAAGGCAGATGAAACCAACCCGTATTGGGCGGGAGCAACCAAACAACAAACACTCAAACCATAAGCACTTAAACCATAAACAACTACAAAAAACAGGCGATGAACCATCCCGCAAGAGGCGGGAGCAGCCAAACATTAAACTCCAAAACCATCCCTCATTGGGCGGGAGTAACCAAACAAGGCAAAAACAAAGCCAAAAACAAAAAAAATAAATTTTCCCCTTTGTGTATTCTGTTAATATTTTCCCCTTACTTTTAAGCCTGTTAAAAAAAATTGTTCAAAAAACTTTTAATTCAGCCATAGTACACCTGTGACTGAGGGAGGCGTAGCCGTAAAAAAAACGCAAAAAATAGCTCCCTCTTACCTATATAGATAAGAACAAAAATTACATTTCAATCCGTAGTAAACCATTTTTTTATGCGCGGACTAAACTAAGTAGCGCTTATTGGGAATGTAGCTAAAGACCGGGAAAGCACCACCCTTGAAAACGAGGTAAAAGTTTGCAAATTCACCCTCCCCACCACCGATACCTTTCAAACAAGAGAAGGAGAGAAAATAAGTAAAACAGCCTGTCATACCGTAGTAGCCTGGCGTGGGTTGTCAGATGATTGCCATGAAATTTGTAAATAAAGGCAGTCCTTTCTTTGTAGAGGGCAAACTAAGCTAAAGACAATATGATGATAAAGAAGGTAACAAGCACTATATAACAGAAGTAGTTGCAGATAACCTCATGCTACTTGATAAAAAAGCTGAATAACCGTCCATATTTTAGCAAATGCCCCTTTTTGTTAAAAACCCAAAAAAAAATACCTTTTGCCATGCAACCTGTTTTTATTAAAAAAATGAGGCGTAAAAATGAGGCCCGTATAGTGGTTACCGGACCCTGCGAAACCTGGTTCAACAATAAAATACGCAGTATTGAAGGTAGAACCTGGAGTAAAACCTTACAAAGTTGGCATATACCCGATACGGATGAGGCCCTAAAAAAGGCGAAGACCTATTTTCCGGAGGCGGAAATAATTTCTACAAATACGCTCACTGCAAAAATAAGCCTGCCATTAATAAAACCGACTCAGCCAAAAAGCAATCAACCCGAAGTAAAAGTAAAACCGGTTGCTGAGGCAAAAATGCCTGAAAAAAATATTCAAATAATGGTAGAGAACAAAAAAATATTTGTTCACATGACTGCCAATCAGGAGGATATCAGGTTCCTAAAGAAGATAAAATTCTCCCATTGGGATCCCAAAAAACAGAAATGGGTGTTACCCCTATTTGGCAAAAATCTTGAATATCTGAAAAATTGGTTTGGAGAACGGATATTGAGTCTGAACATTGAAAATGAATTATCGCGACAGGTTATTGACAGAAGCCATGGCAGGCGGCAGCCTGGTTGAATGAATTTCGAAAATGAGGTTGAATGGAATAAAACTGCTGACCTGCTAATATTAAAAGGATATAGTAAAGCCACACAAAGGACCTATTTAAATGAATTGAAACGTTTCTTCACGGATTTGAGGCATGAAAAAGCTGTTGATTTTACAGTTGAAAGAATTTCGAAATACTTGATTTGGTGCAGTGAAACCCTGCATTTGACTGAAAATACTATTCACAGCCGGATGAATGCATTAAAATTTTATTATGAACAATTGTTAAAAAGGGAAAAGTTTTTTATGGACTTACCCCGCCCTAAAAAACGGCAGCAATTACCCAAAGTAATCAGTGAAGAAAAAATACTGGCAGGAATAATAACTGTGGAAAACCTTAAACATCGCACCCTTTTACTATTAGCTTATAGCTGTGGCCTGCGGGTAAGTGAAGCAGTAGGAGTGCAGATTAGTAATATTGACCGGGACAGGATGCAGATGTTTATACACCAAGGGAAAGGTAAAAAAGATCGGGTGATACCGATGGCGATAAGCTTAATGCCATTTTTAGATGCCTATCTTGAAACCTATAAACCGGCAAAATGGCTTTTTGAGAATCAGGAACGAAATGGACCCTATTCTTCAAGGGCGGCTCAAAAAGTATTTCAGGATGCCGCTGAAAGGATGGGATTACCAAAATCGGTAAGCTTTCATAGCCTTCGTCATAGCTATGCAACTCATATGCTTGAAAATGGTATCGATATCAGTTTAATACAAAAGTTATTAGGCCACAACGATATCAGAACCACGCTTCGCTATACCCATGTAAGTAATCGGCATGTAAAAGGTATTGAAAATCCATTAGATGCCATTTTGCGAAAAAATAGAAGATAAAATTAACCTGCGCTATTTAATTAGCG
>JBBQXO010000312.1:0-3323 GCA_038209595.1 Chitinophagales bacterium | reverse complement strand
AAACGTTGTAAGCAACCCTGTTGGACACACTCTGATATTTAGGGGTGCGGCAATAGACAAAACAACGGATATGAAAGTATTAAACCAGAATTTGTTGCTTGATAAAGGCCCACCATAATTTATCTGCATAAAATATTTTATCATCTAAACATTTATTTATGAAAATTAAAACCTTGACTTTGTTATTAATTTTGCTATCCAACTTTTGTTTTTCGCAAAATAAAAATGTGAAAAAAAATACAATAGGCGTTTCAATCCCTTTATTATTGAATAATTCAAACGGTGTTTACTACTCTCTTGGTAATCGACAAGAACCAAAAGGAAAAGCCATCAGTTATGGTGCTAATATCAATTATTCGCATTTTTTTTATAAAAACCTGTTTATCATCGGAGGGGGTGGGTATTACAAACAAAGATTTAACATACAAAGACCGTTTCAATATAGAACCCCCGACGGTTCTGAACCATTAATTAGTACAAAGAAGTATTCCTATCAAAATATTCACCTTTTGATAGGTGTGGGATACCAAAAAATGTTCAACGAAAAATGGTCTTTATCCGGACAGCTATCTTATAATATGTACAGAACATATAAACAAAAATATGAGCAAGAGTATTCTCCCGGCAAAAACGAAGTTTATAAAAGCCACTTCGTGATTGGGAATATGATAAACTTGGATTTAAGATGCGAACGAAATTTAACCAATAGAGTTTCGATTGGAGCAGCAATTGTTTTTCCAGTGTACACTCATTGGAACGATGATAAAATATTTAATAAGTATGACTATGCAGATGATACACAAATTATAGCTCATCCAAAATTTTCATTAGGGGCTAATCTTTCAGTCTATTATCAATTAAAAAAATAAACATTTATGAAAAAAATAATTACAACAATAGCCTTACTTCTATTTCTTGTTATTTTCTTTTCGGTCAATGCACAAGTAAAGACTAATCTCAATAATTCCGATAAAATAACAGCCAAAGGGAAGTTTAATAAAGTATACAAAACAGATATTGACTTCGAAGTTCCGAGGAAGAACATCAAAGAATTGCTGGAGAAAGAGAAAGCATACTATGTTTCAACAAACGAGGATAAACCATTTAGGCTTGCAACAGCAGTTCCTGTTGACATTGATATAGCAAAACAGGCCAACTGGACATTTGAAGGTGAATATGCTTATGGTAAATTTTCAATACAGTTAAAAGGGGCATTATCTTCCAGTATAAATTTTGACAAATTCAATCTGCCACCAAACACAGAAATGTACATTTATAATGAGAATGGAAACATGATAACAGGGCCGGTTACCGAGAAAGAAAACAACTCGAATAATGTTTGGGGAAGCTGGGTTTACCAAGGTGAATATTTGAACATTGAAGTAAAAACACAAACCTCAACATATAAAGAGCTGGTACTTCATTCAAATAATATTGCTTATGGTTATAAGCATGTTTATCAAACAGAAACTGCAGGCTTCGGCAATTCCGAACCTTGCAACATCAATGTAATTTGCCCGTTGGGAACTGGCTGGGAAGCAGAAAGAAATTCAGTAGCTCTAGTTCTTAATGATAATGGACAAGTCTGGTGCAGCGGAGCTATGGTCATGAATACATGTAATACAAATACACCCTTTTTTCTAACTGCAAACCATTGTTTTACTGGACAAAATGTAACTGCCTGGCGTTTCATGTTTCAGGCATGGAGTCCAACATGTCCCCATCCCGGAATAAATAATGATGGAGTTACTTATAATGGTTCTACATTAAGAGCAAACTGGGATGGCACAGATTTTTGCTTAGTCGAGTTAAATAATACTCCTCCAACTAATTCAGGTATCAATTATGCAGGATGGAACAGAAATACAAATGGTATCACACAGACGACAATAATACACCATCCTCAAGGTGATGTAATGAAGATATCAAGGGATAATCAGGCTCCTGTATTTGATGGCTTTTCAGGAGCTCAATGTTGGCGATTGGGTTTAGACCAAGGAGCGACCCAAGGTGGGAGCTCAGGTTCTCCTTACTTCGACCAAAACCACAGAATTATCGGGCAGCATTACGGAATAGATGATGGTAATCTGCCAGTTTGTAATCGAAGTAGAAAGTTTGGTGGCCGTTTCGACCTATCTTGGACAGGTGGTGGAACAAATGCTACAAGATTAAGCAACTGGCTCGATCCAAATAATATTGGAGCAATAACAACCAACACAACTAATGTAAGCAATTTAATAACACCAGGAGCAGGGTTTTCTATAGTTGGAGCAGACTTTATTTGTTCATCTGAAACATACAGTATTGCAAATCTTCCGGCCACAGGTTATACAGTAAGTTGGCAAATACTTCAAGCAGGTAACATAGTTTCAAGTACAATATCAGGTAATTCTATAACTCTAAATAAATTACTAAATGGCTCTATTGAACTTGATGCTATTATTACCAATAATAATGGCTGTGGTACGCCAACGCAATACAGTTAAAAATCCTAATTGTTGGTACCGGCACAACAGGAAAGTTCTGGCTTCATGGACAAAATTTTGATTATACTGCGGTAGGCCCTGGTAACTATTATACTGTGTGCCCTAATGAATATTTATGGTTTGAGCCATATTACGGCAGCAGTGGTAATCCAGCAACATCTCATGTTTGGACAATCACTGGAAATTACACTTTATTGAGCGGATTGAATGGATCGACACTTTCTGTGCAAGCTCCGCCAAATGTGAATGATGCTTTTTCTATTAGCTATCAGTACAACAGTGTTTGTGGTGGATGGAGCGACATTGCTAATGGAGGAGCAGGCGTAATGGATTGTGCCGGTGGTGAAGAACCTTATAGAGTAGGCGTTAAACCACCTGTAAAAGAGTTCAACGTTCGTGGAAATACAAACGTGTATCCTAATCCTGCAAAAACAATTTTAGTTATAGACATTCCACAAGACAATCCAAAAGGACAATTGAAAATTATTGATATGAACGGCAAACAGGTGTATCAAGCAAATATTATAGGGAAACGGCAAGTTGTAAATGTTTCCTCTATAGCAAACGGTGTTTATATCCTTAAATTAAATATTAATGGAAAGGAAGAAACGACAAAAATAATAATTAGCAAATAACCCGACTAAAGGGTATGCTTACAACAAATGTATTTATGCAATATGGGCTGACGAATAAATTCTCAGCCCATATTTTTAATCAACTTTAGCTCCAGCCGACGTAATTTTATTCAGCATTTTTGCATATGCTCATCTCTATATCATTTTTTAGCAGCAGTTCCCAGCAGACGTAACACAGAATGCCCATACTGCATAAATACCT
>JBBQXO010000311.1:0-3329 GCA_038209595.1 Chitinophagales bacterium | reverse complement strand
TACATCTCGAAACCAATCTCTGCAATAAAACCACTTTGCTCACTGCCAAGCAAGTTACCCGCCCCGCGGATATCAAGATCACGCATCGCAATCTGAAATCCGCTGCCGAGTTCGCTGAATTGTTCCAGTGTTTGCAATCTTTTGCGGCTATCCGTAGGCAGCGTACTCATAGGAGGAGCTAGCAGATAGCAAAATGCCTTTTTATTGCTACGCCCTACACGGCCACGTAACTGATGGAGATCGCTTAAGCCAAACTGATGGGCGTTGTTCACTATTATTGTATTGACGTTAGGAATATCTACCCCGCTTTCTACAATATTGGTACATACTAATACATCGTAGCGCTTGTCCATAAAATCCAAGATAGCGTCTTCCAGTTTATCGCCTTCCATTTGTCCGTGGGCAAAGGCAATACTCAGGTCGGGACAAAGCCCATGGATAAGCCCTGCCATTTCGGGTAAACTTGCTACCCGGTTATGGATAAAAAATACCTGTCCCCCACGTTCGGTTTCGTAGTAAATGGCATCGCGTATCAGGTCTTCATTAAAAACCTGTATTTCGGTTTGTACCGGTTGCCGGTTGGGTGGCGGCGTATTTATAATGCTCAGGTCCCTTGCACCCATCAGGCTGAAATTTAGGGTACGTGGAATCGGGGTAGCTGTCAGCGTCAGGCTGTCCACCGTTGCCCGCATCTGTTTCAGTTTTTCTTTGGCGGTTACCCCAAACTTTTGCTCCTCATCAATCACCATAATGCCCAGATCTTTAAACTGAACGGCTTTGCCAAGGATGGCATGGGTACCAATTATAATATCTATTTTACCTTCTGCCAGTTTTTGTAAAGTTTCCTTTTTTTCTTTTGAAGATTTAAAACGGTTGATATAATCCACCGTTACCGGGAAGTCTTTCAGGCGTTCGCTGAATGTTTTGAAATGTTGATAAGCCAGAATTGTGGTGGGTACCAACACAGCGGCCTGTTTGCTGTCGCAAACCGTTTTAAAAGCAGCCCGGATGGCTATTTCAGTTTTACCAAAACCCACATCGCCGCAAACCAACCGATCCATCGGGCTATCTTTTTCCATATCCGCCTTTACATCAGCAGACGCTTTTGCCTGATCGGGGGTGTCTTCATAAATAAAACTTGCCTCCAGTTCGGTTTGCATATAATTGTCCGGGCTGTGCGCAAACCCTTTCTGAGCCTTTCTTTCAGCATACAGTTTTATGAGGTCTTCGGCTATGTCTACAATTTGTTTTTTTGTTTTCTCTTTCAGCCTGTTCCATACATCGCTGCCGAGTTTGTTCATTTTGGGTACATGGCCTTCTTTGCCGGTGAACTTGCCTATTTTATGGAGCGAACTGAGGTTTACATACAGCAGGTCATTGTCTTTATAGCGCAGTCTTACTGATTCCTGTATCCGGCCATTTACCTCTATTTTTTCGAGCCCGCTAAAAATGCCTACCCCATGATCAATATGGGTCACATAGTCACCGGGTTGTAGTTCGCGTAAGGTCTTCAGAGTAATGGCTTTATTTTTACTAAAGGCCTGTTTTATTTTATACTTGTGGTACCGTTGAAAAATCTGATGGTCCGTATAGCAAATGGTTTTCAGATTTTTATCAATAAAACCCCATTGAATGCCAATGGGTACTCCGGTAAATTTGATTTCGGTACTGAGGTCGGTAAAAATGGAATACAGCCTTTCGAGCTGCCTTGCCTGTTCTGCAAAAAGATAAATGGTATAGCCAAGTTGTTCCCATTGTTTCAGGTCGGCAATCAGCAAGCTGAAGTTGCGATTGAAACTTGGTTGCGGTAAGGTGTCAAATGCCACAATGCTTCCGTTGGCTGATATAGCAGGAACCGAAGCAAAAGTTTTGCCCAACGTAACCTGATGTTTTAGAGCAAACTGTGCCTGCATATCCGAAGCAGTAACCACATCTTCCCAGGTGGTATCCTTGGTTTGATGGGTTTCGTCTACCTCGCCTTCGTTCATGGAGTTGCCGTAGGTAGGTTTGCCATTTTCCTTTACAAAATCCATAAATAGTTGCAGTTGTTCTGCTTCCTGTTCCAGTTTTTCAGCAATAAAATTCCAATCGGTAGTCCATACCACAGTATTCTCTGGTAAAAAATTTAGCAGGCTTATTTTTTCTCCGCTATCAAACTGTGTTTCTATGTTGGGGATAATGGTTACTTCAAGTAGTTTGCGTTCGCTTAATTGTGTTTCCGGGTCAAATATGCGGATGCTTTCAATTTCATTGCCAAATAATTCGATGCGGTAAGGTTTTTCATTTCCAAAAGAATAAATATCGAAAATGCCTCCACGGAGCGAAAATTGCCCGGGTTCGTAAACGAAGTCGGTTCTGTTGAAACCCAGCATAACCAATAGTTCCATCAGACTGTCGGGCTTTATTTCTTCTGCCTGTTTCAGCCGGATCATATTTTCGCTCAACTGTTTGCTGATCACTACTTTTTCAAACAACGCCTCGGGATAGGTAACGATTATTTTTTTATTACCGCCGCCTGCAATCTTGGTTAGTGCCTCCGTCCGAAGCATCACATGGCTCGGATTGAGCAGGTGATAGTTCTTTTTATTTTTATAAGCGCTTGGAAAATAAAACAGATCGAGGGCATTGGTTACATTTTCAAGTGTATTGTGAAAATAAGCCGCATCCTCAGCATCTTCCATAATCACGAGGTGATTGAGGGTATCTGCTTTGGGATGATTAAATAACCCGTTGATTAAAAAAGCAAGCGCACTTCCGCTGAGTCCTGTTATCTTGATTTGCTGTGGTTGGGCAAAAGACAGCTTGTCCGCCATGGTAAACAAGCGGGCATCTTTCAGCCAGTCTTCTTTCAATTGTTCTATGTTCATCTTTTCTTGATCCGCCTGTTTAAACCATGTAAAAACGAGGTTTTTAGCACCTGTCTTGTCATAATTTAACCTGAAATAATCAGGTACCGAATGTTATTTTTCCTAAGGTATATGTTATGATGATAATGTTTGTGAAAATGGAGCCAAAAAGAAAAAACAGTCGGAGCAGGTTTTCAACAATACCTACCTAAAACCATGTTATTCTGGTTTCTTTTGTAAAAAGCACCTGTATTTATCCATGAAAAAAGGGCTTTACCGTACTTCTTGCATCTCCACCAATTTTTTATACATTCCTTCAACACCAATCAGGGCCTCATGGTTCCCTCTTTGGACAATTTTACCTTTTTGCAGTACAATAATTTCATCGGCGTGTCGGATGGTGCTTAGCCGGTGGGCAATCACCAGGGTGGTGCGGTTGGTCATAACCTTGTTAATGGCGTCCTGCACCAGTTTTTCGCTTTC
>JBBQXO010000310.1:0-3345 GCA_038209595.1 Chitinophagales bacterium | reverse complement strand
CCAATGCTACCGCTGGAGCCGTCGCTTCCCTGCCACCAAACCCATGCACTCATGTTTCCAAAAAACAATCCGGAGTGCATATCCATTGCCAAACTTAAAGCGCCAGGTTTACCTCCGCTAGCTTCCCAGGTATCGTTGTATCCAGAGGTTTCCGTCATCCAGGCCGGCTTATTCATCGGGGTGGTAAACTGTGTTGCGTGATTGGTCCACATTTTAGCCAATTCAGATCCTGAAGAAGCGGCAACACCATCAAGATAACCATGCACCGCCAGTATATCAATATTTGCCGTAGTTGTGGGGTTCCTTTTAATGCCTGCATGATAAAATACCGGCCAGTTGTTATCCTTACCTTCCATATCCAACATATTTTCTGCGCCAAATATTTTAACATTAGGATAGGCCATTTTCACTGCCGGCACTACGCTATTCACCATATCATTAAACCAGGGAGAGGTATAAGTGCAGGAATTGAAAGGCTGACTAAACATCAACTCATTTTGTAAACTCAAGGCGTATAAATCTATCCCTGAATTTTTATAGAGTTGGATATGAGCATTTAACCAGGTGGCGTATTCCGGATATTTATTTGGGTTAAGGGTGCCTCCATTTTTTGTTGTTACAACACCAGGCCCACGGGTAGCGGCGGCATCGCCAGCCCAGGTTAAAGAAGCGATCCATTTTAAATCGGCAGGCGGACTCCAAACGGATGCTATAAACTTTAAGTTTACCTTATACTTATCTGCCTTTGCCTTTAACCCATCTACTACAGGTTTTTGTTTATTCCAGTCTGCATCTTGTGTTACACCAGGTGTTGAGGGTGGGTACATTTCGTTTCGCCAGATGGTAATACCCAAATCACTGATAACCTTTTCGCCCCATGCATCGCTCCATAAACCACCTGCACCGGACCACCAAACATCGGCAGCACCAAAAAAACCAAACCCATCAATAGTTTGATATTTCACAGCCTTATCTACCGTAATATTTACTTTTGGGAATAAATTCGGTGGAGGATCAGGCGGCGGTGTGGAACCTCCTCCACTTTTCTTACTACAGGACAACATAAAAAGGATCAACAACAGTATATTGAACGTAATTTTAATTGTTTTCATAAATTGTACTTTTTAAGATTTATTATAATTATAAAAAAAATTGCTGCTATTTTTACTCAATTGATTATAAATAAAAAACTACAAATGCCCTTATCTAATGGTAACGCACCAATACCTTTTGTACCCCATTATTCATTGCCTTAAAATCCGCATAAATGGACTGTTCTTTTCTATTGATAACAAAGGTTACCGGTATATTATTTATAAAAACCTCAGTTGCTTTACTGCTACCAGCAGGCAAGAGAATATGATACTGCATTTCACTACCACTCCCTGTACAGTTAACTTCAATTTTTTTGCTCTTCGCATCATGCATATATTGATAGGCTACATAACTATTATAACCTGTAAAGCAGATGGAGGCATTTACCGTATCAGATTTTGTTTGGCTCCACCTTGGTGCAATCACAGGCTTTTGAAAACCCTGAGTTTGGGTTGTATTGCGAACGCCTGCAAGACCCTCCACCATGGCAGCCATAGCAGTTGCTGCAGCCCATCTGTCTGGCCCCCCATAAGAAGGCATTTTAACAGGCACATAATGTATTTGATTAGATAAAGTAACGGCAAATACGGTATAAATCCCTTTGCCTTCGGGAGATTGAATTTTAATATTTTTTATTTTCTTTTCGGGAAAGGGATTATTGATAGCGCACCAGCTTATTCCAACACCTTCGCTTACCGGGCTTTTGCCATACCAGGCAATACCGGCATGGTCATTTTTTAATTCAGAAAACCACCAGTACGTAAGGTGCTTTTCATTGAGGATGTATTGAAGCTGATTACTGCCATCTTCATACTCAAAAAACAGGGCACCCACTACTTCTTCGGAGGTAGGTTTAGAAGCCGTATGCAACAGGTAAATACATGCGGCTGTATCATTTACCGGAATATCAATGGAAGCAGGCAGCCCTTCTCTATTTGCAACGGCCACTACAGCCTTACGGTTATTTTTTTCAGGATCAATTACGTTGAAGCTGATGCCCGCAAACTGTTGACTGCCGGTTGGCAGGTTACGCAAATCGTCGCCCGACTTTTCAGTAAACATCCACGGTTTTGATGTCGCACTGCCTTTATCCCAAAAATCCATATTTGCCAATGCTGCTATGTTCAATGGTTTATACGTTGGCTTTTCAGGTGTTGGCAATACAGAACCCGTGTAGGCAAAATAAACTTTGTTATCGTACTTCTTACCCAATTCAAATAAGCGATTTAAAATATCAACGCCATACTTCTCGTACCCATTTTCAAAAGCGCCCCTTGCCAGTTCGCCAGGCACATGGCCACCCACTCCCCCATTCATATATTGCCAGATTTCCTGATGGCTGCCAAACCCTTTTTGAAAGGGTGGGTAAATAGCATACCATTCGCCGGGAGAACCAACGGGTAGATTATTTTTTAAATTGAGGTATGTTTCTATAATAGCCTTGCTTTGCGCAGGACTGATATTACGGTTTAACGAATAAGCATTAGACTGGGCAATTTGCGACTTTTCATCCACTCCAAGCTTTCTTATTATGGTACTATCTTCCTCAATAAAATGAGTAAAGAAATTACCGTTCCATGCCAGTTTATCCAGCCGCTTTTTAATGTCATTTCCACGCTTACGGTAAATGGCGGCCGCCTTCATATCGCCGCTATGATCCAACATTTCAGCCAATTGAAAGCAGGCTGTTATATACCCGGTATTGTCTCCAAAAAATACACCGAACTTTGATTTATCCTGATCAATTATCATACCACTGCTCATACCAATATCAGGTGTGTATTCATCTTCAACACCAAAGTCCCAACTATCAATTGTGTACACTCTTTTAAGTAATTGAAAACGATTGCTCCACCGGGCAGGATCGTTGATGGTATAGTTTAAAGCTTTTGATGCAGCGGTTAAATTTTGCTTCATCCAGTCATCATTTGCCGCTGCTTTCCAACAATCATAGATGGTATTTACAAAAAGGTATTCCGGATGATTTTCGGTAGGTTGTCTTACAAAAGCTTTATCTCCTATAATTTTACTGTAGCCATATTTTTTATCTCTTGTTAAAAAATAATCTGCGTTAGGCTGGTACTGTACAAAGCTATAAATCATACCATCTTCCCGCTGTGCCTGCCGCATAATATCTACTAAATCTTTTCCGGTTGGGCTAAAATATTGCATGCCCTTCATGGTGTGATAATTATCCAAAACCCATGGCACAAAAACATGGTATTGATTGCCATTCCATTTTATTGGAAA
>JBBQXO010000309.1:0-3367 GCA_038209595.1 Chitinophagales bacterium | reverse complement strand
TTGTAAAGCTTTGTAATAAACTTCAGATGTAAATTCATACATGCCTTGCTTAGAATTTTTGTAAAAGCCGATTGCATATTGGTCAGCTATTTCCGGACGAATATTATTGCTGCTGGGCAACCACACATCGGTAGGAGAGCTGATTTGAGCATTTGCAATTAAATGAAAATTCTGGACGTTTCTGTTATACGATGCCTTGATAGAATTAAGCTCGTTCCATTGAAAACTTGCAGAAAAACGAGGCTCCAGATTAAGATAGGAAACTACCGTTTTACCTTTAGCATATCCTGTTGTGGAACTTACGTTGCCTTCCTTGTCGTAGGTATTAAAAGTGCCGGCTCCTTTTACAGTAAGGTTTGAAGCCCTTACACCATAAACGATTCCTACTTTATCGGTTGCTTTCCATTCATGCGAAGCATACAATGCCGACTCTTGCGAATACCGGGCTTGCACCGGCTTTGAAGTTCCGCTTGCATCTTTTTCGATAATAGCACCAGGGGCTACGGTGTGTTTAATGAAATTTCCTCCAAATCTGAGTTTGCTTTTATTGGTAATATTCCAATCGAAATCCTGCTTTACATTGAAGTCTTCTATTTTAGAAACCACATTAAATTTATCCGCACCTAAATCAGCATCAACTTTATAATCGAAATTGCTGTAGATAAGGGATGTGTTAGAAAATAAGCTATTACCAAATATATGGTTCCATCGAAGCGTGGCTGTTTTATTACCCCAGTCCGAAGCAAACTGATCCCCTAATCCTAGTACATCTCTACCAAAATATCCTGATAAAAATACCCTGTCTTTTTTAGATACTTTATAGTTCGCTTTTAAGTTTAGGTCATAAAAATACAAGCTACTTTTTTTCTGTAGGGAATCCTTCAGTAATATTCGAAAAACATCCGCATAGGTTCGTCTTGCGCTTATGATAAAGGAGCCTTTGTCTTTTACGATGGGTGCACTTACATTTATTCTGGAGGCAATTAAGCCAAGTCCACCTTCAGCAGAAAGCTTTTTTTGATTGCCATCTTTCATCTTAATATCTACTACAGAAGATAAACGACCACCATATTGAGCTGGCATACCGCCTTTATATACACTAACATCTTTGATGGCATCACTGTTAAATGTGGAGAAGAAGCCAAACAGGTGTGATGCATTGTACACAGGCGCTTCATCCAGCAAAATTAAATTTTGATCCGTACCACCGCCTCTTACGTTAAATCCGCTGCTACCTTCGCCTGCAGACTTGTATCCCGGCATTAATTGTATGGCTTTTAGAATATCCTTTTCACCAAAAATCACCGGCAACTTATTCATCTCGGTCATATTTAGTTTATCAATACCCATGATTGGCCTTGCGATATTCTCATTTTTCTTTTTGCTGGAAACAACTACCTCTTCCAGTTGAGCTTGGCTAGTTTGTAAGCCTATTATCAACTGCTGGTTTTTATCTACCATCAGCGTAGCAGTGTCAGTTTCATAGCCAACGAAACTTACGCTCATTTTGTAAGTGCCTTCCGGTACATTGATGGAGTAAAAACCGTATGCGTTAGTTATAGATCTGGCTGCTTTGGCATTGGTAAGCATTACGCTGGCACCAATTAATGTTTCACCGGTACCTGCATCTTTTACGGTACCACTAATGATAAATGATTGTCTATCCTGTGCAAAAGACGCTGTGCCTAAAGCAAGGAAGATCAATACAAATAAATGTTTCATAATAATTTTTTGTTTTTTTGAAAACAGGAAGAAATGTTGATTGACACTTCATATTTTCGGTTTGATTGTGATGTTGTTGTTTGTTATAATAATTGAATCCATATTGATTATTTGTTGGGGCAAATCAATTAAAAAAGATTGCTTCCATTACACCAACTACTTAATTTTTGGTTATAGATTTATAACCCGGCAGAACTTTATGTGTTACTGTTTTTTTTAACCTGATGGCAAAATTAGGATCAGAAAAATCTCATTTTATGGTAAAGAAGGTAGCGGTTGCTGTTACTTATTTAACGGCATAATTGTCGGATTATGTGGTGGAGTGAACAGCCTGATTTTAATCCAGTCTTATGAAAAGCACTCAACTTGAAGCACGAATAAAAGGAAGAGATTTCGAAAAAATGAAATTTGAATACTTGTTATCACGCTAATAAATTCCGATCTGTACATGTTGTTGTACTATATGACACAGATAAAAAGATGGTATATCACCTAAGCGAAATTTGTGTAAATGATAATAAATAAATATTAGCATGCTTGGTAAGACAGACCGTAAAAGAAGATTGGCAGGGATTACAGGAGTTACTCTAGTCTTAAAAATAGCTGATTTTTCTAAGTGTTTTCATTTGTTCTACCTGCCATTTGAGGCCATTTATATTTCACAATGGTATTAAAGTACCGCCCTTAATTCAGCAATACGTTTGGAGTAAAATCTACCAGAAAATGAGCAATAATATTGGCTTTTAAATCTTTTTTCCAGAAATAAAATAAGGATAGAATCAATCCGCCAACCATAGCTGTAAGTATACCTGCAGGCCCTTGAGAGTAATGTAGCAATCCAAATGGTATAATTGATAAACATAGAGCTACCCATTTTTTTCCTGTAATACTGGTGAACCTTTCAAGTAAATACCCTCTGCAAAAAACTTCTTCAGCAACTCCTGCTCTGAGCGTAATAAATGCAACGACCGGTTTTGAAAGTCTAGCCCATGAATTTTGACTTACGAAGGTTAAAGCAAAAGCCTTACATAATTCAATGCAAGCAATAAGTGCCAACAGTAAAACCATCGTAAGGCCTATTGCCCATAATATTGATTTACCCCAATGTTTATTGTGCAAGCCAATGGAAATTAACTGCAGTTTTTCTTTTGGTATTATGAAAAAACATAGAAAACCAACCAACCCAAATATCAATAATTCCCTTGTCATCATTTGCCCATCATTTAATTGATTACCCATGAAGTGTTTGAAAATGAGGTTGATGAAAGTTATTCCAAATAATGAAATAAACAGGCCTACAAATGTGAATGGGTTATAAATTTTTGATTTCATAAATATGCTTATATTTTTCTGATTTTTTAAAGAGATTTGCCTTCTAAAGAAGTTTGCCAATTAAATCAATTACTCTTTCTGTTTTATAGCCAAACAGATTCTTAGCCCAGGTTTTTGATTTGGATAATTTATCTAAAATAAGAAACAGGGCAAACCCTTCATCCTGCGACCACCATTTTCCGCCACGTCTAACACCTTTAATAGCCTCACTTTTTTTTATATTACCACCCTTTGCATTTGTGAGCCACAAATACATTGAATACTGCCCAAGACCCTCCATGGTAAGGAAAAAATTATCAATTTCTTTTACACT
>JBBQXO010000308.1:0-3419 GCA_038209595.1 Chitinophagales bacterium | reverse complement strand
AGCGTTCGCCCCAAACTTTCCAGCAATGAGCCATTCGATGTGCCACCTGTTTTACTGTGGTTTCTCTGCCCATACTGCCATCTGCTTGTGGCACACCAGCTTTTCTAAAATATTTTTGTGCAAGAATATCAGTTGCTATTTGGCTCCATTGGTGAGGCACTTCTACATTATCCATCTGAAACACAACCTCACCCGTGGGATTTTTTATTACCGAGGTACGATAATCGTACTCAAACATATCAAATGGCGAAATGCCTTCTTTTGTAAATTGTCGGCTAAACTGCAAGCCCTTGCCGGGTAAATTCTGTGTAGACATAAATATTCTTTAGGTTAAATTGTTCTATCCTTTTTCTGCGTTACGGGTAACGAATGTATTTGCATACTGGCATATTTCAACATGATAAATATTAACACCTGTGGAAAAGAAGCTGCGGATAATTTACAAATCAATGGGGCATTGAATTCACCTGTTATGTACCTGTTTAAAGATAAAAATCCTGCAAAATTTACTTTTTCAATCCGAGAAAAATAACCTATATAGTCTATACAGATAATGGAGAATTACTGCACTTAATATTACAGTAAAATTTTACTGCTTCTCATTTTTAATGAATTACTTTACCTTCATTGTTATACAATTAAAGATATGAAGGCAGTATTACAAAGGGTTTTAGAAGCAAAAGTTACCATTGATGGTAAAATAAAATCGGGCATTCATTTGGGGCTGATGATATTAATAGGTATTGAAGATGCAGACAATAAAGAAGATATTGAGTGGCTGAGCAATAAATTGGTAAACCTTCGCATTTTTGACGATGAAAATAAGGTGCCTAATATTTCGGTAAAAGATGTTGGTGGGGATATTTTACTGGTAAGTCAGTTTACACTTCAGGCAAATACAAAAAAAGGAAACCGCCCAAGCTATATAAAAGCGAGCAAGGCAGCAGTTGCCATCCCCCTTTATGAACAAATGATTGAACAGCTTGAAAAGGATTTGGGCAAAAAAATATTTACTGGTGAATTTGGTGCAGATATGAAAGTGGCATTGATAAATGATGGTCCCGTTACCATAGTGATAGATACAAAGCAGAAGGATTAATTAAGCAGTAAACAATACACGATTAATACATTTAATATCAGCGGGTACTTTTCAAATTGTGGCTCCTGATTTAGGTGGGAGTGCACGCAACAGGCACTAAGTGTTGCTACAATTTAAAATGCCCTCATATCAGCTAAAAAAATAATTTTTAAACCTATTTACTATATAAAATGACTATAAAACAAGCACAAACCGATGTTGACCAATGGATTAATACCACTGGCGTTAGATATTTTAATGAATTAACCAATCTGGGTATTTTGATGGAAGAAGTAGGGGAATTATCACGGTTGATGGTTAGGCAATATGGCGAACAATCTTTTAAAGAAAGTGATAAGGGTAAAGATTTGGGCGATGAAATGGCTGATGTACTTTGGGTACTTATGTGCCTTGCCAACCAAACGGGTGTTGACCTAACAGCAGCACTTGAGAAAAATTTTGAGAAGAAAAATTTGAGAGATGCCACAAGGCACAGGGATAATGAAAAACTGAAATGACAGCATACTTATATCCCTTACTTTTGCAGCCTTATGGCAAATGAAACAAACATTTTCGCAGAACTGATTGCTCACTGTAAAGAATACGGATACATTTTTCAATCGAGTGAAATATACGATGGCTTGAGTGCTGTTTATGACTACGGCCAAAATGGAGCTCAACTCAAAAAAAATATCAGGGATTATTGGTGGAAAAGCATGACCCAACTCAATGACAATATTGTAGGGATTGATGCTGCCATTTTTATGCACCCCACTACCTGGAAAGCAAGTGGCCATGTGGATAATTTTAGCGATCCGATGATTGATAATAAAGATAGCAATAAGCGCTACAGAGTAGATCATTTAATTGAAGGCCATGCTGAAACATTACCGGCAGAAGATGGCAAAAATTTATTGGATGCAATGGATGCGCTACTGGCTAACGATGATTTTAAAGGCTTAAAAAATTTAATTGACGAAAAAAAAATAAAATGTATTGTAAGCAAAACCTGTAACTGGACAGAAGTTCGGCAGTTTAACCTTATGTTTAGTACCGAGTTTGGAGCTGTAGCTTCCGATAACCCGGAAGAGAATAAAGTGTACCTGCGGCCAGAAACAGCACAAGGCATTTTTGTGAATTTTCTGAATGTACAAAAAACAGGCAGAATGAAAATTCCGTTTGGCATTGCCCAAACAGGTAAGGCTTTTCGCAACGAAATTGTAGCTAGGCAGTTCATTTTTAGAATGAGGGAATTTGAGCAAATGGAAATGCAATTTTTCATTCGCCCCGGCAGCCAAATGGAGTGGTTTAATTATTGGAAAGAAGAAAGAAAAAAATGGCATGAAAGCCTGGGCATTCCTGCTGAAAAATTACGTTTTCACAACCATGTAAAACTGGCGCATTATGCAGATGCTGCATTGGATATTGAATTTGAATTTCCGTTTGGCTGGAAAGAGTTGGAAGGCATACATAGCCGTACCAATTTTGACCTTACACAGCACCAAACCTATAGCAAAAAGAAAATACAATATTTTGATAATGACCTCAACGAGGAAGGTAAACCCATAGGCAACTACATACCCTATGTGGTAGAAACCTCGGTAGGATTAGATCGTTTGTTTCTTACCATTATGAGTTTGGCTTATACACAAGAAAAATGGACAAAGGAAGATGGTACAGAAGACAGCCGTGTGGTATTAAAAATTCCAGCCAAAATTGCCCCTACCAAACTGGCTATTTTACCATTGGTAAAAAAAGATGGTTTGCCAGAAATAGCCAAAGCATTGATGAATGAATGTAAAAGTAGTTTTATGTGTTTTTACGAAGAAAAAGATGCGATTGGCAAGCGGTATAGAAGAATGGATGCGATTGGTACACCTTTTTGCGTAACGATTGATCACCAAACAAAAGAAGACAATATGGTAACTATCCGCTACAGAGATACCATGCAACAAGAAAGAATAGCGTTAGCAGATGTAAAAAAATTAGTAATGGAGAAAACATCTTAACAAATTTTTAAACAGATACTAATTTGATGGCAGAATGAAGGTAAAAATTAATCATTTATTTTGCACTTGTTACTTTACCAGGCTTTTGCAATTTATACCCTCCTTACGATTTCAATTGCAAAAGATGGTTTAAAAGCATGATTAAATTCATATTAAGTTATGATGAATCATTTTGCGATATCCACCCAAAATTTGTTTCTTTGCACATATAAAAAATAAAAACAATTATTAATTATGAGTTACATCGCATCCATCACAGCCCGTCAAATTCTTGACAGTCGTGGTAATCCAACAGTAGAAGTAGATATCCTTACAGAAAATGAAAAGCTAGG
>JBBQXO010000307.1:0-3444 GCA_038209595.1 Chitinophagales bacterium | reverse complement strand
AGCCATTATTGTAGAACCGGTAGCTGGTAATATGGGCTGTATAATACCCGAACCCGGTTTTCTCGAGGGGCTGAGAAAGATTTGTAACGAAAGGGGCATCGTGCTCATTTTTGATGAAGTGATGACCGGCTTTCGGCTGGCGCCCGGTGGAGCTCAACAACGGTTAGGTGTTGACGCAGATTTGATTACCTATGGAAAAGTGATTGGGGCAGGTATGCCGGTAGGAGCATTTGGAGGTAAAAGAGAAATCATGGAATGTATTTCCCCATTGGGTAATGTATATCAGGCGGGAACTTTGAGTGGTAATCCGTTGGCTATGATTGCGGGCTATACTTTGCTGAAAGAATTAAAAGAAAATCCGGGTATTTATCAGGAGCTCGATGCTAAAACGGCCTATCTGCATGAAGGGCTTCAGGCAGCACTCGAAGCCAATGGAATTCCCTTTACCATCAACCGGCTTGGGAGCATGATCAGCGTGCATTTCGGAGACCATCCTGTTCGGGATTTTGCCAGTGCGGCTGCCACCAATATCGATCGTTTCAAAGCATACTTTCACGCCTTGTTGAAGGAGGGTATTTACCTGCCACCAAGTGCCTATGAAAGCTGGTTTTTAAACAATGCACTCAGCTATGCAGACATAGATAAAACCATAGCAGCTACAAAGGCTTTCAGACCAGAATAATGGATTAAATGTCAAATAATAACGCAGGATTCATTTTGATGAAGTCTTTCCAAATAAGCCCTTCCGTACCAATAAGTATTTTGGTGCAGGGGCCATAAAGGTTTTCAAAAGCAGTGAGACCGCTTGATGACAGGCGGTTTCCTGCTTTTACTTCTATAGCTATCAACTGCTTTCCTTTTTTTAGAATAAAATCAATTTCTTTGTTTCCATCTCTCCAGTACCACAATTCAAAACTTTGTTCCCGGGATGCATTCAATAAATGGGTACCAACTATATTTTCAACCCAACGACCCCAGTGAACCGGGTCGAGCATAACTTGTGACATGGGTTGTTGGGTATAAGCTGTAATTAAAGCATTGTTATAAACCTGCATTTTTGGAGAGGAGATTTTGGTCTTAACCAATGACCCGGAATATTTCTGAAGGCCTTGTAAAAGTGCAGCCTCACCCAAGAGATTTAAATAATTAGCCAGTGTCGTTGTGTTGCCTGCATCCTGCAATTGTCCGATCATTTTATTAAAACTGATTTGTTGCCCGCTATAATGGCAACCAAGTTCAAATGTTTGTCTTAAAAGCGCTGGTTTGTCAATACGGGTAAGCATAAGAATATCCTTACTAATAGATGGATCAATGATACTATTGACCATATAGTCCTTCCAGCGTTGTTCATCTAGAATAAGGGAAGCAGGCCCGGGATATCCTCCAAACCATGCAAATTGTTCCTCCGAAAAATCAAACGCCTCTTGCATTTCGCTAAAGGTCCAATGCAACATAGGAATGAGTTCAAATCTGCCTGCCAGACTCTCAGTAAGTCCCTGTTGGAGCAAAAGTCTTGAAGATCCGAGCAAAACAACTTTCAGGTTCAATCCGTTTTGCGTATCGAGGTCCCATTCTTTTTTAACGGCCTCACTCCAGCTTGGTATCTTCTGAATTTCATCTATAATCAGGACATATTCCTCCAAATCCAGCGATTTCATTTGGAGCCTTGCAGAAGTCCATTGTTGTGCTATCCAAAGATTGTTATCTGTTGGTTGATTGTCGGCTGAAATAAAGGTAGTTGGAGCTTTTTTTTCACTAACCCATTGCCTGATCGTGGTTGTTTTTCCAACCTGTCTTGGCCCTGCAATCACTTGAATAAAGCGTCTTTTCTCTTTTAATCTGCTGCTGATTTTGTCAAGATGAGTCCTCCTGATTTCCATAAATCTCCCATTTGGAAACAAAGATAAGCATCATTGAGCAAATTTACTCAATGCATTGAGTAAATTTACTCACTATATTGAGCAAAAAACACTTCACGTTTTCAACTTATTAATAATCAATCGATTACAAGTTTTATTCTAAATGTAAATGATTGAAGTAGTTATAAATCGAGGCTTCCTAGTGAATACTCATTCTCACGCCTACCATCAGCCGGATACCCTGCATAGGTGCATAATTATAGGTTGGATCAAAACTATAGCCATTGGGGTTACTTACTGGATTGGGCGTACCATCATTTAACCAATAAAGCCCACCCGGACGATCAAAAGGATCATCGGGATGAAGAATCGGATTTTTAGGAATGAAGTTCAACAGATTTTTACCTACCGCATAAAACTCAAGATGATCTTTTACTTTTTGCGTAATCTGCAAATTCAATATATTAAACAGGGGGGAATATTCTTCCCGGAAATCATTCGCAAAAACGGGGAGCCGCATAGGTCCTGTAAACTTTCCGGTAAGATCGAAACTTGTACCAGAGCGTAAAGAATAGCTTGCATTATAAGTGCCACTCCACCGGGGAGCATATACTTGTTGCGTTTTTGTTTTCATCCCGTTGTCATCGGGTTCGTTTACAAACACATCCATATAAGTTACGCCGATGCCTGCCCGGAATCTTTGGTTATTGGCCAGATTTACATTTGCAGAAAAACCTCTTGAAATCGCATGTCCATCCAGGTTATCATAAATTATTTTTTGGGGATCCGTATCATAGTCAGGAACGATGCGATTGGTAAAGTAGGTGTAAAATCCAGAAACATCTACATCCAGTAAACCCCAGTCTGTTGGGATGTTTCGGGCATAATTTAAATTAACATTCCAGCTTCTTTCAGGTTTTAATTCTTCCAGTATTTCCACTGTTCTAAAGCCACTGATGGCAGCATGGTCTTCGGTAAAAAGGTTCACAATACGAAAACCGTTTCCGGCACTCAAACGAATGGTCTGACTCACATCGGGTTGATATTTCAAAGCAATTCGCGGTGCCACCACACTGCCTTGTAAATTGCTGTATTCGTAGCGGATACCTCCAAGGGCTGTAAACCGATCGCTTACTTTATATTCGTCCTGTACAAACAAACCAATCATCTTTTGTACAGAAGGATTGTTCCCTCCATTTTCTTTGGCGGTGGCAGGGGTATTGTCATCATAAAACTGATAGCGAAGCGGTACACCCGCAAGCAGGTAGTGTTTACCAATATTTTTATTCCAGCGAACCTGTGCAAAACCTGTGTGCTGTTCGCCTTTGTAGTAAGTGGTACCATAATAGGAATCCTGCAGGTGGTAGTTGTAGGAGTATTCTGCGAGCAGGTTTTTTGCAAGCCCATATTGGCCAATCACTTCAATGCGCCGTGTGTCAATGGCTTCTCCGTAAATGCTGTCCCCACCTTTGAAGGCTTCCTCGAAATTCATTTCCCCACCCCACCTGTCTTCAGCCAGTACCCTTAAAGCAATGGAAGCGGGCAGGTTGTTTTTACGATTGAAACTGTATTTGTTGAAAATGGA
>JBBQXO010000306.1:0-3457 GCA_038209595.1 Chitinophagales bacterium | reverse complement strand
GATAAGAGATAAGGATCAAACCCATCAGGTAAAAAGCAGTTTTCATCAGGTATGGGTTGCGGCTAATGTTCCGGGATTTGAGCATGGTCGTAATTATTTTGACTAATGAATAGCAGGGATAATGAATTTTAAATTTTTCGTGATCAGATGTCTTTAATGGTTAACTTTTTGCGGAAATTTTGATAGGAAGTTATTTCATTGCAAGATACTGAGTGCATTTGAAATTACCTTATAGAAAAATCTGAGGGAAATATTTTTCTTCCAAGAGACGTATTCTGCAAGGAACGTCTTACCAGGGCTTTTTCCTAGTGGTCGGTAAGGACCTACCCTAACTATCGTAAGGTTTACCTACCGACAGGTAAGGCAAGCTACAGGTAGGCAGGCCCCAACCACTAGGAAAAAGGGAGCATCCTCCACTATCTAACTCCGACGAAAGGTTGCGCCCTAAGCCTTCCAATCGACATCTCCTGCAAAGGCCGTTGAGCCATGTGATGCAAAGCCCCGAAACGATTCGGCAACAAACCCGCAACGTCAATACCCCGCGGAAAGGAGACGTTATGAGGAAGCCCTTTCGGCAAGGGATGCTATACCCCAATCTTTCCAAGCGACATCTCCTGCAAGGAAAGTTGCGCCCCGTGATGCAAAGCCCCGAAACGATTCAGAAAAAAACCCGAACCGTCAACCGCCTGCGGCAGGGAAACGTTACGGGGAAATGCTCCGGCAAGGGATGCTATCCCCAATCTTTCCAAGCGATGTCTAACGAAGAGGGTGCGCCCACAAAAGCAACCACACATTATATAATGGCATGAAATGATGCCTCTCCTAACCGCAATATAAACTGTACTTTAACATTGCTTTGTTTCGGCAGAAGGTAATTTATCTGAATATTTACATAGGTTTAATTTAATGAGGTATTAAGTAAAAGGATAGCAATAAACGGCTTGAACTATTTGGTAACTTTATTTCAATAGGGTAATAAATTTCCTTACAAAGTCAGGCCAAATCTAAAATTCTAAAATGTATGTCAGTACCATCAGCAGTTTCTAAAAAAATAAGTACTTCCCAAATAATTTTCTTTCTTACCATCGCAGCAGCTATATTTTGGATCATTAGCAAATCAGTAAATGTTTACCATTCACCCATTGCAGGAGCTGTTTTCGAATTCTTATGGCTCCCAACATTGTTTATATTATTCATCTTGCCATTCCTGTCATTATGGTATTGGATTAAAGAAAAATTTCTGCTCAGATCGCTTAACCTGTGTTCTATTGTTATTGCAATTCTTGCAATATTGTCCATGATTCTACTCAATTAATGGAAGCATTATATAAAAATATTTTTCCGGTATTGCAAAATGTTATGGTACCCAATTCACCCGGCTACTAAGCGGAACCTCCAAATCAAGCGTCATTGGTTGTAAAAAGAGCAAAACAACGTGCTCTGCAAGAGAATTTGCTTAAAAAATAAAGATTACTGCATATAGTCAATTTCACAAATAAAGGAGACTTTTCTGGAAAGCATCTCTAAGCCAATGCTTACTTTTTGTAAACATTATTATAAATGACATTAAAAATAGAGTATATATAAAAGTATCTATTAATAAAACGAAGGAAACAACTACTATGCCAATTTTTATGGACAGACATGATGTTTCAGAATCTGCTACAGCAGAGCATGTTGCGCAATTACATCGGGCAGATCTGAAAATTCAGGATCATTTTGGCTGCAGAGGTTTAACCTATTGGTTTGATGAGAAAAGGAAAACTGCCTTTTGTTTAATTGAACCTCCGAATGAACAGGCATTAAGAGCCATGCATGACAAAGCATATCAATAGATACCACACCGTATTATTGAGGTAGATGCAGGTATCGAAGAGTCATTTTCAGGAAGCATTGAAGAACCTCACCCTAAAGAGGCTAATACCTTAAATTTCATGGACGATCCTGCTTTCACAACAATCATGTTCCTTGCAAAGGAGCCCTTATATGCAAATTACAAAGTTGTTCATACATCTGCTGACACCATGACCGAATTTCAGGAAGTTGTACGCCACAACCTTCATACCTGCGACGGAAGGATTGGGAAAGAAAACGAAAATCATTTCCTGGTATCTTTTAAATCAGTTTCGAAAACTGTTAGTGCTGCTCTGAAAATAAAAACAAAAATCAACGAACCTGAATTTGACAATATTTCTTTAAAACCGGGTTTGAGTGCCGGAGTTCCGGTAACAGAAAAGAAATCTATTTTTGAAGACACGATTACCCTCGCTGAACGCATCTGTACAATGATTCCCGGGGAAATAATTATTTCGGCCGATGTAGCTGCATTGTCCGGAAGCGAAAATTTACACACTTTTTAAAGGCGGATAATAGTATTGTCATGAAGCAAGAGGAAGAAATTTTTATCACACAGCTTATGGATTTTATAGATTTCAACTGGAGTGATTCGAAGGTAAAAGTAAAAGACTTCAGTAAGCCGCTTGGATTAAGCAAATCGCAATGCTACCGTACCTTAAAAAAACTGACCGGAAAGTCCCCCCATATTTTTCTTAAAGATTATCGTTTAAAAAAGGCGTTGGATTTACTTAAAAAGAAATTAAAAAACATTTCGGAAATTGCTTTTGAAACTGGTTTTACAAGTCCCTCTTATTTCAGCAAATGCTTTCAAAAAAATACGGGCATACCCCTTCTGAATATTCACTGACTAATAGCTAATCACCCTGCTATTTCCCGTTTAGTATTCCCCTGAACCAAAATTACAAGCCTTTGAACTACATGTTACAGGCATTGGATGCCGGAGCGTAACCATTTGAGTTAACCATTCATATTTAATAATTTATCATGAGCCTTCCGACCAATCCTGTAATAATACCCGTAAAGTATTTAATGCTATGATTGATAAACATCCGGGCATGATTGTACGATGTGTGGATGTGGCCGATGTAATACATGCCGTAAATTTTGGAAGAGAAAATAATTTATTGATAGCCATAAGGGGTGGCGGACATAGCGGTAGCGGACATAGCGGTGGAGGACCTGTCCTTTGTGATGAGGGACTGGTAATTGATCTCCCGGGTATAAAATTTGTTTTGGTAAACGCTCCAAACTAAACAGTAAAAGTTGGAGGTGGCAATCTTTGGGGCGAAGTAGATCATGCTACTCATCCATTTGGATTGGCGGTTCCGGCAGGCATTATTTATACAACCGGGGTTGGGAGCTTAACACCCGGCGGAGGATCAGGTCATTTGTAACGGAAATATGGACTTACCATTGATAATTTACTGGAAGCAGATATGGTACTGGCTGATGCCTCCTTTGTAACCGTTAATGCCAAGGAAAACAGGGATCTTTTTTGGGCTATCCGTGGTGGCGGAGGTAATTTCGGTATTGTAACCTCTTTTACTTTTCAGGCATATCCGGTTAAAAATGTATAGGGTGGCCCCACCCTATGGCCTAT
>JBBQXO010000305.1:0-3458 GCA_038209595.1 Chitinophagales bacterium | reverse complement strand
CATTGGGTGTATCATCCAATTTTTCTAGATAATTTTTTCAACAAAGCCTCATCTTCCAGCCATTCGATTTTTTGCTTTTCGTAGGCTCTCTGTGTTTTAGTAATGCGCAGGATATGAGGCGACCCTTTCCTGATTGTCTCGGTGTGAAGATCTATCACCACATGCCGAATGGCTGATTCAAGTTCAACTCTTTCCTTTTGATTCTTCCGGAAATCAAAGACCATATCTACAGGTGATTGTAAAAAATCGGCAAGCATTCCCCATAACTTTTCATTTTGCGATGCACTTGGTACAGCCCTCATCCAATTGGCCGGTGGGTTGGGTATATTATTCACTCTTTTCTGTAAATCATTTTTTGCAAAAGCCAGCAGGTATTTTGCCAAAGGGGTTTGCTCTACCTCCATCAAAACAGCGGGGATAAGTAGCGTATTGATATAAATTCTTTTTTGACATTGGCTCAGTATAGTACCCATCTGTTCTACCCATTTTGCACCCTGAGGTATCAAAGCTTCCAATTGCAGGAGATAGGTAATAGAAGCAGCATTTACAAGTGGCTTCTGCAGTTTACCCGATGTAAATGGTTGAAAGTACTCCGGTAACAGTTCCATTTGTTTGGCAACCAATAATTTTCCAGAACCTTTGCGGGAAAGTCTGTACAAAATAGCTAAAAGGTGCCAGGCAACCTTTTCAGATCCTTTTTGAATTGCCTGTTTAAATATTTTTTCAAAGTGATACAATGGATATGCTTCTACCAATGCCAACCATGATTCCTCCTTTATTTTTTCAAAAAATTCCTCTAGCAGCCGGTATCCATAAGCTTCAAAGCAGGCCTCGTTATCATATCCAATCAGCCAATCCGCAATTACGTTATAATCTGTTTGAGATCCAATTTCCTCATTATACCGCAAACTATTTAAAATGGTTTCGCAGGCAACGATTTCCGATACCGAAAGTTGTTTTCTTTTTGTGTTGTAATAGCCAATCCATTCAAGTTGGTTAGGTATATTTTGCTTTCCCAACATGTCAAGGTGTTCCTTTTTTGGCCAAAAAACCACCGCACCATAATGGTACCAATGCATCAGGTCAGGGCCATAATTGCCCATATAGCCTGTTGATTCTTTTTGAATGGGATCTCCATCATTTAATTGAAATGTGGTCATCAGATCCTTTTCTCCAATCTCCATATTGCGCAACGGCGGCGTGCCATCATCAAGCCAATGTTCTATAGTAATTGATTCCTCGTAAACCTCTTCCATTTCGGCATCATCATCCACGTCGTCATCTCCCCCATACCCATCATAAGCAGGCGAACCAGCTATATAGGAGGTAACAAGGCACATTTTGGCATAATACTCTGCGCACTCAGCAGCTCTTATTAACGCTTCTGCCAGAGTTCGGTCGTTCAACTTCAATTGCGCCTTCGAAAAATTTTCGGGTGTGTATTGATGACCCAACAAAACAATGCCAGGAGAAAATGCCTGACTTGGTGTATCCCTTTTCAAGATAGAAGCCAGCCGGGATACATGGTCAGCAAGGGGTTCCAACGACACTGTCTTTCCTGATTCTTGCTGCACCAAATTATACACAAGACAAACCCGATAGCCTTCTTTTAAAGGTTTGATTTCGTGTTCACAATCGGCATAAAATGCCACATACGGTATTTTATAATTGCTTGCCTCTTCTGCAAAATCAATAACCCGCTCTTCCCCATCGAATCGAACCAGTAATTCCCCACCAATATGGCTTGAAGGGAGACCAAAAATCAAGGTTCCAAACATTCCTTTTTCTTTTTCGGTATCCTTATGAGGAAGAAAAAAGTCTCCTTTTTCATAAATGAGCATTTTATACAGATGAGCTTCTATTTCATGCTCCTCCATTCCTAATTCCGGTTTGATCCGATCCAATACTTTCTGTAAAAATTTATTCCACAGGCCACCCTTGAAATGTAGATTTTCCGCATCAATTTCCCAGGCACTCCGTACTTTTTTGTCTAAAATGGTTTCCTTTCCTTTACCAAAGGGGGCTCTATGGGCAACTTTTATGAGCAATTCTGCTTGTGATTTATTGATAGGATAAGCAATTTCGTCCAATCCCTTCACCGTTAAACCAGGAAATACAAAGGAGGCTGCATGACTCGTAACAAAGGAGCCGTTTCCTTTAATTTGGCTAAGCCCTTCCAATAATTCTTTTTCTAAAAGTTGCATAGTAAATAAACAGTTGGTAGTACAATTGAATTGCTAAAATAAAGAGAGCATTTGTAATAAAATAATAAAAAACTGCTGCCTTCATTTATTTTTTGATTTTTACAACCGAGATCATAGTGATGTTGGGCTAAACGGTAGCGTGTAAATCTCCTAAGAAGGACTAAGGCTTTCTCGAATTATTCACTTATTGAATGCTATTGATGGATGACTGTCATTCTTCCCTTGGGTAAAATTTGCTACAAATAGGTTTCTACCTGCAATAAAAGACTGTTTCCTTATTTCGGCAAGTGATACAAATAAATGGCGATGCCTTATACGATGGCGGAATACGGATAAGTGATACACGTATGGCAATGAATGGAGCTGATGCTTGAGGCACTTAACAGGGCGTAAAAACAGAAATATTAGTGGTGACGGGAACATCTAATAAATTTTTGGAAATAGATTAAGTTTTACCTTACATTCTTGAAATAAAATTAGCATTAATGGAGCGGCAAAAATCTGGAGACCTTGACAAAAAACCCCATCAGTTTACTCCTCCTTTTAAAACTTCAAGCGTGAAGCCGGGTTCCATGATAACTTTAGCGGCAGGGCTAACGGTAAGGCTTCGTACCAATACATTTGACCGGATTATTACACTGCCCGAAGGAATATAAACATCTGTATTTATGTCGGGATTTTGTTTGCAAAGTCCCAATTGCCGCCATCATCCCAATTATCATTGGAGCTTCCCGCCCAATAACTGACAAATTTAAATGATGTAGTATTGCTTGCAGCTCCATTTACTATGCAACGATACTGGAAGCCGTACATGTTTGACAATGTATTTTTTACTTTCAAAGTAGTGGTTGTAAAATCTGCATATTGGCTGGTATCCAGCAGTTAAATCTTTATACAGTTCTTTGTAATCAATGGTTACATTTAAAATTCAAATGTCCGTTTATTTATTGGAATTTCCTTTACTGCGTTTATTTTGTTTTCAATTTCATTCAGGATTATTAAAAGACTTGATGAAGAGGGTTTATTTGTGTCAAAAAAAATTGCATCCAAACTACGGCTTAAATCAGCTTTCCAATTTTCTATGCGTTTTTGCGCTTCTTCCAGATATTCGTCGTCATTTTTAAAGTGACTTGCCAATAAACCGAATTGCAAAGTCAAATTATGATGATAACTGTCTGAGGTGTAAAATACTGCTGCATAAGTTTCATTTGATAAAGCGTCTGTATCCATAATCCTTAACCATTTATACTGAAC
>JBBQXO010000304.1:0-3548 GCA_038209595.1 Chitinophagales bacterium | reverse complement strand
CATTTGTCCAAATACCTTCATAAGTTGGCTCTTGTATTAATTTTATTGCCAGTTGAAAAGAGTCAATATCAATAGTAACTTTAGGAATAGAATTTTGCCTTAAAGCATTAGTAGCATTTTTTGCAGCAGAGGGACGTTGTTCTGTTTGATCTGCCATGGCTATAGCTAAATGTCCTTTTCTATAAAATTTAATCCACGCATTTAAATAGTCATTGCATTCCCAAATATCCTTGATTTTAGCAAATTCTTTTTCCCATTTTTTATTATTGAAATCAATACCTTCTTTACCATATTTTTCCAGGTAATAAGAATAGCCTGCATCATTCTCTACAAAAGTTTTCTTTACCCACTTGTATTCTTCCATGCAGTTACAACTTTGTCCATAACTTGATGTGGAAACAATTAGAGCTAATCCAAATAAGATTTTAATCATTATTGCTTATTTATTTGTTTTTTTTCACATGGATGTTGTCTGCTAATATTGACGTTCAGTATTTGCATTCTGCAATTAAAAAAGCGTATTAAACTACCGCTTTCATTTTTTTCCACCTGAACAAGACATTTCATATTTAACTTCCCCTTTTCCATGTACCCCTGTTTCTATCCAACCTGATTTTCTATCAAACATTTCTGCTCTCGTATTGAGCGCAGTCCCTAGCCAAACGGTGGTTTTTGTTTGAGTAAAATACCAGTTAATCATAACGTCGTGTAGTTGTCTTCCCATTCCTTTGTTTTCAAAATCGGGGTGAATAAATAAAGCCCGGATATTTTGATCTTTTAGATCAACGATAGAAAATCCTACGATACGATCATTGATTATGCTTACCCAACCCTTTCCTCTTTCGGTAATAAATTCTGCGCAATCTTTGTCTGTTACCAGGTTTGGATCTGGGCGCATATTTTCTTTTACAGCATTTCTTACAATTTGAATTTGCGTTATGTCTTTTACTTTTGCTTCTCTAATAATCATATTTAAAGTTTTTTATTTAAAGAATCAAAATCTTAATAATTCTATGTATGATCTCATTATTCATAGAAATAAACAGCTCCCAAATAGGGCTTTTCTTTATTTTGGTTGACGGGCAAGCCAGCAATTATTTTACCGTTGTATCCGGAGAGCAATCCCGGCAGCTTAGGCACATCGTCGGTAGAAATAATTTTGAGCTTATAAGATGTTCCACCTGCTGGCTGTTTATACAGGGCATTGCCGGAAAATACATTCATCACTTGATTTACAGGGTCTAAAGAAATTCCATAAATAACATCGCTGTACACCCTGGTAGAAGCTCCCGACTGATTGAGGTTTTGATAATGTGCTTCGTTTAAGCCTCCGACAGAAAATGCAATTTTGTTGTCGGTTATATCCAGGTTTGCACCAATATTTAAATCTTTCTTTCCAGCCGGCAAGTACGAGTATGCTTGCCCCCAAGGTCCTCCGCTCCGGTCCCAGAAGCCAAGATAGCCGTTAGCTATAAACGCTCCTACAGTTTTATAAGGAGCTCCTATGGCCAGGTTGTTGCCGCTGGCAGAAAGCGCTAATCTAGTTCCGAAATTCTCAAAGTCTGTAGGCTGCGGGTCTTGCAAGGATTGGTTAAGGATATACGCAGACCCTGGCTTATAGAAAATATGCACTTTGCCGGCTGCAATTTTACCACCAACTTGTGCACCTGTCTCTGCAGCGCAAAGTACCGTGCCTGTCAGGTTTATCGCAACTGAGCTGGCAAAATCAGTTCCTGTAGTAGTACCGTAAACTGTGTTGGTCAATGCCCATACATTGCCAACTAATTTATAAACGAAAGCAGCGCCAAATTGTAAATTATTGACATCCTTTGCCGAAGGCGAGCCGACGGCAAGGTAATTTCCCTTGATGGAAACAGATACGCCAAATACGGAGCCAGCGTTATTTGTTGGTGGTGCTATAGTACTACGGTATTGCCATTGCCCGCCTGCATAATAGTACATGTACACTACGCCCGTGGCAACTCCATTCACTTTTACATAGGGCGCACCTACGGCTGCCCATTGATCCCACATGCTTACACTGTAACCCATAAAAGTATTGATTTGCGCTGCATCCGGGCCATGCTCCAGGTTCGCTGCCGGTCTTTGAAAATCTGTAAGTGCAGCAAAGCCCAGCCAATTGACACCATCAAACATATAAAGCGTTTTTTCTACCGTATCAAAAACCAACAGGCCGGTTGCGGGATTAATTATGGCTTTACGTTCTGTAGAGGTCATCCGCGGCATGAGAGCGCCAGTAGTGCTGCTCTTTACATCGAGCCTGGCACTGGCATCGGGTGTCGTGGTGCCTATACCAACATTTTGGCAAATTGATATAAAACTACTTCCAAAAAGGAAACAGGTAAGAATAAATCTTTTCATTTTTTAGTGTTATTTAAGCAGTTACATTTTCATGCGCTTTATGTGATAAGAAATGCAAATGAATAATGAAGCAACTGCGTTTTTGAGAGATGGCCTGTTTTTAAAATGTTTAATAGTATGTATAATTAGTTTCAAAAGTATTTTGTCCATTCATATAGGATTGTTTGGTTATTCTCCCCTGTTCTAAAAAGAATATTTTATTAAAAGTTCAGGAATAGAAATGAAATCTTAAGTTGAGAAGCAGATCTAAAGAACCATCCCACCCTCATTGCAGGCATATCTTTTTAGTTCGTATTTCCAGAAACTCATTTCACCAGAATCATTAATTTTTAAAAAATCATTGTGTTTTAAAATTTTTCCGGAGGCAATATTCTCATTGTGAGTACAAGCTTTTACACAATAGACCTTAGGTTGCTTTTTTGCCCATTCCAACATTCCTCTAACTGCTTCTTTCATAAACCCCATTCCTCTGAATTCTTCATCACAGCCATAGCCTATTTCAATTGCTCCTTTTTCATCCTGGGCGCCGGTAAAACTTACGCCGCCTATTATTTTATTTTCCTTTTTCCATATTACTACCCACAATGTTGCATACAAATAATTTATTTTTTCATCTGCAAGGGCAGGCAACATAGTTTTTTCAATCGCTTCTTTAAGATCAGATGAAATATAACCTGATGTTGCATTTAGCCCTAACAACGCATCTAAAGCAGCCTTGTCCTGAGTATAGGCAAGTAGTTGCTCGTAATTTAATGGCTTTAAGCTAAGCCGTTTTGTATCTATCATTTTATTAAATAATTTAAGTTGGTTATAACCCATCAACCATATTATTCCACCTAATTTTTCAAAATTTTTTTAATAATTGTTTCACCCGAATCTGCGATTATAAGTTTTACAAAGTAAAATCCAAACGGAAGGCTATGTACAGAAATATCGTGTGCCAATTGGGAAGCATTGAGTGTTACTGTCAATACTTTTTTGCCCTGAATGGTTTCAACTGTCAAGTATTTTACACCAACTGTTTCAGGAAAACGGATATGTAAAATATCCTGTACAGGATTTGGATAGATCCGGAACTGCCCTGTTGCTTTATCATCCGCCTTTATTAAAATGGTATGAAGTGTTTTTGAAGAACCGTTTAGGTCTGTTTGTGAAAGACGATAGTA
>JBBQXO010000303.1:0-3590 GCA_038209595.1 Chitinophagales bacterium | reverse complement strand
GAACCAATGTTTGATTAACCATCCCGCCTAATGCGGGATCTGCGGAGCACTGAACTGCTACTTTTGCCAAACCGTAGTAGTGGCTGCCCTTTCTATTCTATGGTTCTTATTCTTTCGGCTTTACTATTCCAAATTATTATCCGTTGCTCCGTACTTGATGTAATAATTCTGTTTCCTTGTTCATTCCAGGAAACCCCCCATAAGTAGTCTTTTGAATAGCCTTCTGAAATAAGTTTACCTTTTGTATCCCAAATCCTTAATGCGTCACTTGCTGTTGCTAATTTATTTCCTTTTGGATTCCACATTAAGTTTCTGTATTCACCCATACTTATATCAATTGATTTTAAAAGATCACCCTGTTCATTCCAATATTGAAGCAATGACTTATCTTTTTCATTTCCATAGTCACCTGTAACAAGAAATTTACCTGACTTGTGCCAGGCAACACTCAATAACAATACTTCTTCGGGTCTGTGTTTTATTGATTTTAATAAAATTCCTTCTATATCATAAAAACGAATTTTGTCTGCTACCGTTGTAAGAATATTTTTTTTGGGATGCCAATCTATAGCTGTAATACTCTTTGTTGAATTGGTTTGATTTGAAAACTGTCTTATCAATTCACCTTTTATGTTGTAGATTAGTACTTGTCCTTCATTGTCGGCAACAGCTAAATATTCGCCTGTGTAATTCCAGTCAATTCCCCTTGCCCCATCTGATGAAATTCCATCTAATTCAATTTTCTCATCAGTTTCCAAATTGATAATATTTGATTTGTCTTTTGAATTTTGTGTTGCTACAGCAATTATATTTTTTAGAGGATGCCACTTTATACGAGTAATAGTGTTCTTTATGTGAAAAGATTTGTATGGGTTTAAATTACTTTTACTATAAATTTTTAATGTGTCGATGTTTCCACCAATCGCAATAAGCTTTCCATTTGGACTCCAATCTGCTGTCCAGAGAACTTCCTTTTTTATAGTTTTTTGTGCAAATGTTTGATTGTAGAAAACAATAATCAGAAAATTTAGAATTATCAATATTTTAATTCGATTTACCATTTTGTGCGTTGTTTTTAAGTTGCCAATAACGTTTGAGTATTTGCGAAGGCAGGGAAATTATTGCTCGTCCAGCCCAGTACAAATGCTCATTTGAAAATATAAAGTTGAAGTTAATAACTAAATGCCAAATGTCAGCTCGAAACCATTTTGAAAGTAGCACATAGCTGATGTTTCATTGTCCAGCCTTGCTTTTGCAAATACTTTTGTTGGTGCTGTATTAATTCACTTGCACTGTGTCGGATTTAAATAATTTGTCAGAGTTGTAAAAGTTTAAGATATATTTTCCAGCTATTGTGGTTTTAATATTCAAGGTTGTGTCAAGCGTCCACATAACTGGCATTCCAATTTGCGAATTCCAGTCTTTATAAAAAGCTTTTGCATTAATATTAAATTGTCTGGTAGCAACTTCCTTTATGTCGAAGCCTTGAAAAGTTACAGAGCCATTAAGAGAAGAAAGTTCACAACGAAAATTGGAAATAATATTTTGTCCGGCTATAGCTGTCGTTGGGGAAATAGTAAAAACTATTGGTAGATTTCCTGTAAAGCTCTGAATAACGTCATCATTTTTGTTACATGAAATTAATGTCATTACGCAACTAAATAATATTAAGTAAAGTTTTTTCATAAATCCTTTTATCGTTGACAACTATTTCATGTCAAACGTTGCTCCAATACCGTAGTAATCTTTTGAATGTTGTCAAACCTGTTATATACTTTTTGTTCATCAGGAATTGTCTTACCCCGAAATTAATGAAAGTCGCCAAATATATAGCAGCCAACTTTGTAATTGTAATATTAAATATAAATCAACACCTCCATATTAATGAAAGTTATTGCAAAAGTATATTAATTCTCATCTCTGATACCTATTGCAGATTCCGGTGATGTTGACCCACCATTCCGGGATGTTGACCCACCCCACCTCAATGGTTAAGAAATACAAGAGCTTTTTGCGTGAATAAAGATAGGTAACGTCAGGTTTCTGTTATCATTTTTTATTCATTTAGCCACAACCCAATACAGGCAAGGGTTTAGGTATTTTTATGTGATAGCCAAAATAAAAAACCCTTTCATTTTGAAAGGGTCAATCATATCGTTTTGATAGGCACGCCATTGGAACACGCCGTAGGAATACGTCGTAGGAACACGCCTCAAGGCGTGTTCCTACAGTGGGAACGTCGTAGGAACACGCCTCAAGGCGTGTTCCTACAGCGGGAACGTCATAGGAATACGCCTCAAGGCGTGTTCCTACAGCGGGAACGTCATAGGAATACGCCTCAAGGCGTGTTCCTACCAAAAATTTCATTATCCATATCCCAATTTTCAACATTTTTTTGGATGTAATTGGAAATATTTGAATATTCTTTGGCATCCCTGATAATCCTATCATGAAAACGTGCTTGCCAGGCAAAATTTTCAAAATTATTTTCATTACACCATCTTTTTATTGTTCCTTTTAAATGATTTATAAATGAAGAAACGGATTTTTTAACCAAGGGCTGCAAACCAAATGCAGGAGTATATTCTGTGTTTTTATTTAAAATAGAAACAATTAAATGCAAATGATTGGGGAGTATTTCCCATTCATCTATTTGCATGTATTTTATTTTATCTGAGATAATTGAAAAATTTTCTTCAACAAATTTACCAATTGGGGAAAGCTGCATTTCTCCATTCACGATTTCACCAAAATAATGTATTCTATTTTTTGTAACAATTGTAATAAAATAAGCGCCATTTTGTGAATAATCGTAACCGTATAATCTGTATTGTTTGTGTTTTTTGTAAGGCATATTTTGTTTTTTTTCGCCGTAGGAACACGCCGTAGGAACACGCCTCAAGGCGTGTTCCTACGGCGTGTTCCTACAATTTATATTCTTCAATTTTCCGGTAAAGCGTGGTAAGTGCTTTTCCCAAAAGATCGGCCGTTTTGGTTTTATTACCATTTGTATAATTGAGTACCTTTTGTATGTGCAGTTTTTCAGCGCTTGCCAACGCAAAGGCTGAAAGCATTATAGATTTTGTATTGATATCAGATGTCTTTTGCAATTCTAAGGGTAAATGTTCAATTAAAAGCTCGTCATCACAAAGTATTACACTTCTTTCAATTACATTTTTAAGCTCACGGATATTGCCTTTCCATTGATGTCGCTTTAATGATTCGTAATACCCATCAGCCACGAATTTATATTTTTTTGGATTTAGCAGCCGATATTTTTAAAAAATATTCTGTTAAAGCCTCAATATCTATTACTCTTTCTCTTAAGGGAGGTAGGTGAATTTGAAAAACGGAAATACGGTAAAATAGATCTTCTCTGAAATGTTCTTGCTCAATTTCCTTTTGTAAATCTCTGTTTGTAGCTGCTATAATACGAACATTTACTTTTGTTGGCTTAGTTTCACCAACGCGTATAAACTCTCCTGTTTCGAGTACTCTCAACAGTTTGGCCTGCAATTCCAAAGCCGTTTCACCCAATTCGTCTAAAAAAATGGTTCCGTTACTCGCTTCTTCGAAAAGCCCTTTTTGAT
>JBBQXO010000302.1:0-3653 GCA_038209595.1 Chitinophagales bacterium | reverse complement strand
GTGCAAGTAATTCAGGGAAAACAATTTTAAAACTTTATTCAAATGATGCATTGGAATCTAATGAATCAAATGTCAATGAATTTGTACAAACAACTATTCTAAATTCAAATGAATCCTTTAGTCAAATTGAAATGTTTGGCTGGATTTGCTTTGCTACGATTACAGACATCAAACCAGAACTGGGCGTTGATGGAAATATGTACTATACAATAACAGTAGAAGTTAACTGTTTTTGGTATGACCCACCAAAAGTTGGAAATGTTAACTAAATAAAAATCTCATTAACTGCATTTCTGTTTTCATCTTTTCATAATAATAAAACCTAATCGAAAAAATCATATGAAAGTAAATTTTTTAAAAGGAATATTTTTTTTTACAAACATTATTCTTTCAATTTGTTCAAATGCCCAAAGTATGTATGAAATTGAATATAAACATTTGTTTCAAATGGACACCACAAAACAATTAAGTGCTGCTTATTTAACTGATGCCCTTCTAATAGGAAATGGATTAAAATCAATTTATGTTTTCAACAGAGGAACCGCATTACCAAAAGATACCACCAAAGTAGACTATAAAAATTTTCAGGATTTATTAAACGTTGTAAGTGAAGGAAAAGCTTCTGGAATTCAAAAGGCTACAATATCAGGTGGCATTCCATTTGATAAATTTGGCAATCAAATTTATTTTGAAAAAAAACCCGATTCTCTTTATTCTAGGGTAAAGATGATTAGGGAGTATATACTAGTAGCAGAAAAAAACCAGCAAATAAATTGGAAATTATCTGAAGAAGAAAAGAAAATACAGGGGTTTTTATGTAAAAAAGCAACTTGTTCATATAGAGGGAGAAGCTATACTGCTTGGTATTCTCCTGAAATTCCAATACCGGAAGGTCCTTATAAATTTAAAGGATTACCGGGGTTGATTTTAGAAATAGAAGATGATAGGGAAGAATTGAGAATATGGGCTGAGAAAATAAAGTATCCTGCATCAGTTGAAATTCCATCCTTTGTGGCTTCAGGAAAACCGATTACTTTTCAAGAATATTTAAAATTTTTTGGAAACGAAAATGATGAAATTATCAATTCGTTTTTTGCAACAGAACAAAATCAACTAGGTTATGATAAAAGTGGAAGTAAACCAATGCCCAAAAAGAAAAATAACTTTTGCCAAATTGAATTAACTGAATAAATAATAACTAATAAATGAAATTTTCATCTTAAATGAAACAGCCCGATTTCCATAAAAAGTGGCTGTTTCTTTTTGTCTTTGCTTTATTGACATCTTCATTTGCTAAAAGTCAATACATCTTGGATACTTTAAGTATAAATATAGTAGATAACCGGAAAATTGCCATTGCTGATGCTATAATTAGTGTAAAATTCGGTCTTAAAAATTCGTTCGTACTATCCAATACGCAAGGCATTGCGCGAATATTTTTACCAAAAAATATTAAATCCCAACATGATACAATCTATCTAACCATTACTCATATTGCCTATGCCAAATTTGATACTGCCTTTTCATTACTACCAATTAAAGGATTGCCCTATAAAATTTTGCTAAAGGACACCGCACGCCATCTTGATGAAGTACTTGTAATTAGAAAACCCATTGAAAAGAATGGAGATACAACTACCTTCAATGTTTCTGCATTCAAAACCAAAATAGATGAAAGCCTTGAAGACTTAATACATCGCTTACCAGGCTTTAGCGTTGATGGCAATGGAAACATCAGTTATAATGGAATACCCATAGAAAAGATTCTCATTGAAGGCGATGAATTGAGCAACAGTTATAAAAGCATTTCCAAAAATCTAACACCCGAAATTTTAAGTAAAATACAGCTAATAGAAAAGTATCAGAATAATCCGCTGTTAAAAGATCTTGTAGCATCTAATAAGCAGGTAATAAACCTGATACTTAAAGATAATGCAAAACTAAAACCAAGTGGAAGTGTCAAAATTGGATTGGGTCTTCCTGATGTGTATAATGCTGATATAAATGTAATAGGGATAAAATCAACATCGAAGTCCCTGCTTTTAAGTAGTATAAATAATATTGGCAGAAGCCAGTATGATGAAAATGGTGGCAACCTGCAGTCATTTGAAAATAACGATTCCGAAATGGAAGACTTCAGATTTCAGGATGCCATATTAAGGCAAACGACAAATCAACCTTCTGCTTTTACTATACCGAACACGTCTACCCTTTTCAACCATTCAGGATTTGTTTCCCTAAATCAGGTTTACGGTAAAAAAGAAAATACCCAACTGCGCTTTTTCAATGATATATATTGGGATAATATTTATAGAGAAGATATAACAACCTTTACCAATAAAATTTTGCCGGGTCAATCCTTTACGCAGGCAATTGAAAGAAATTTTAAACCACTTTTTATTAATAGCAGATGGGATGCCATCCGGCAAAGGGAAAGAAGTAGAACTGTGTTGCAAACAAAATTCAAATATTTTGAACAGGTAGAAAATAATCTGATTGCATCCAATTACAAAACAGCTCAATGGCAAAACAATAAGAACATAACGCTTTCGGCAGGAATATTTTATACCTACAGACCGGATAGTACCAAAGCCATAAACGCATTGCTAAACTTTGAAAATATTGAGCAGAATGAAAATAGCATAATCAAAAAAGAAAATGACATCACTATACTACCTGGCTTCGAAAGCAGAAATTTCAATCAACATGTATCCATAAATGGGTGGCTTACTAAAGGTAAATGGCAATACCTGAAAAAATATGCCAACAATAATTACGAGATTCAAGTAGATGGCTATATTAGAAAACTAAATACTGATGGCGCACTTGAATATGATACCGGTATTAATCAGTTTACATCCATTCCGGGTGCCATAAATAAAGGCAATCAACTATTGGGGTTTTTGCAACCCGGTATAGGAACCAATGGAAAATTTAAACAAATGCAATGGCAGGCATCTATGCGGGCAGCATTTACCTCGCAATCATTAGATAACCTTTACGCCAGTAAGTCATCAAAGATTATGTTGCTTCCTAGTGGCAATGTGAGATTCAATTTGGCAAAGGGAAAAAGCCTTGGATTTAATGCAGGCTTTGAAACGCAAAATCCACTTTATTTAATGCTCCTTCAGCATCCATTTCTTAATTCATTTCGCTCGATTAGCCGGGATTCTACTTCCGTATTACCCATTTCAATATTTAAAACCGGGATCAATTTTTCATTCAACAATATTCAAAAAGGGATATTTGGGGTATTGAATTATAATTACATAAGAATGGCACAATCAAGGATAACGGAAATTCTGAGTACTTCTTCGATGGATAGGTATTTATTCAGTTATCAGCAAATTCCAACGAATTTCCATAACCTGCTTATGAGATTAGATAAGTACAGTAGTAGAACGAAAACATCATTTGGCGTTAGAAATCAAACCATGCTTTTCAATAATTTCCAGCAATTTGAAGGCAAAATTGCAACAAACAAAATGTTACAAAACGAATTCTATTTTTCCATTCGCCCAACCATGCCAGACTACTTCAAAATCAGCCCTTCCTTTGAACATATCCTGCAAACCGATGTACTTTCCGGAAATACGAACTTTCAATATTCAATAAATGCTGATTTCTCATCTATAGTATCAAAGAAACTTTCT
>JBBQXO010000301.1:0-3655 GCA_038209595.1 Chitinophagales bacterium | reverse complement strand
GTGCAAGTAATTCAGGGAAAACAATTTTAAAACTTTATTCAAATGATGCATTGGAATCTAATGAATCAAATGTCAATGAATTTGTACAAACAACTATTCTAAATTCAAATGAATCCTTTAGTCAAATTGAAATGTTTGGCTATATTTGCTTTGCACGGCTTGTGGATCGACGAATTGAACAAGGTGTAGATGGGAACTATTACATTACCGAGATTTATGATATTTCCTGTTTTTGGTACAATCCACCGCAAGTTGGAAATGTAAATTAATATCTATTTTTTATAACTGCATTTCTGTTTGAATTTTACAAATTAATATATAATTTTTTTTAATATGTGTATTATTAAAAGATGGATAATTTTTTTTCCTAACATTTTTATATTTGTTAATTTATTTGGACAGCCCAACTTTAGCATTACGTATAAACATTGGTTTCAAAATGACACAACCAAAACATTAACTAATGCTTATATTAGAGAAGGAAAATTATTTGGAAACAGTAATAAATCTATCTACATATATAATTTAGGAACAGATAAAGTAAAGGATACCGTTAAGGTAAATTATAAAAACTTTCAAGAATTGTTGGATGCAGCCCAAGCAGGTAAAATCTCTGGAACTCAAAAGGCTACATTCTCAGTTGGGATTCGATTCGATGAGTATGGCGATCAAATTTTATTTGAGAAAAAAAGTGATTCAATTTTTTCAAGAATTAAAATGAATAGTCAATATGTATTGGTTGCAGAAAAAAACCAAAGAATGATGTGGAAGCTATCAAATGAGGAAAAGGATATAAAAGGATATAATTGTAAAAAAGCTATATGTTTTTATAGAGGTAGAAATTACACTGCATGGTTTACGCCTGAAATTCCAATACCAGAAGGACCTTACAAATTTAAGGGGCTTCCAGGGCTTATATTAGAAATAGAAGACGACAGAGGCGAACTTAAAATATGGGCCGAAACAATACAATATCCCACTAAATCTGAAATGCCATCTTTCATGCCATCGGGTAAACCTATTACATTTCAAGCTTACTTAAATTTTTTAGGTAAAGAATTTGAAGAATTATTTGAAGCTGCTTTGGCTGCCGAACAAAACCAAATTGGCTATAATTTGACTAATAGCAAGCCAATGCCTAAAAAGAAAAATACTTTTTGTCAAATTGAGTTAACTGAATAAAAGTAAGAAAATCAAACAATTAATTAACTACACTTACTCTTTAACAATACAAGCATTAAAACAAAAAAAGTGGTTGTATTTATATTTTCATGCTCTATTGTTATCGTTAAGTTCATTAGCCCAATCAGACGTAACAACTATTAAAATCAAAATTGAGGATAAAAAAAATATCCCTATTACAGATGCTATTGTAAATGCAAAAATTTCCAGTGAAAAGATATTCGTTATATCCAATGCGCATGGAATGGCACTGATTTCCTTCAAAAATGGTATTGCTCTTCACCAGGATACATTGAAACTAACCATAACCCACATTGCTTACGCACGATTTGACACAGCTCTCAATTTAACAAAAAATAATGACCTTGATTTAAAAATAGTTTTAAAAGATACTTTTCGCAACCTTGATGAAGTACTCATACTTGCAAAACCCATTGAAAAGCATGGAGATACTACATCTTTTAATGTGGCATCATTTAAAACCCGAACAGATGAAAGTCTTGAGGATCTTCTGAAACGCATGCCGGGCTTTGCCATAGATGGAAGTGGTAACATAAGCTATAATGGCATACCCATAGAAAAGATTCTCATTGAAGGCGATGAACTGAGCAACAACTATAAAAGCATTTCCAAAAATCTTACCCCAGAAATTTTAAGTAAAATACAGCTCATAGAAAAGTATCAAAATAATCCGCTATTAAAAGATCTTGTAGCATCCAATAAGCAGGTGATTAATCTGGTGCTTAAAGAAAATGCAAAGCTAAAACCAAGTGGAAGTGTAAAAATTGGTTTGGGTCTTCCGGATGTGTATAATGCTGATATAAATGTAATTGGGTTAAAATCAAAATCAAAAACCCTGCTATTGGGTAGCCTGAATAATATTGGTAGGAGTCAGTATGATGTAAATGGCGGCAACCTTCAAGCATTTGAAAATAATGATACTGAAATGGAAGACTTCAGATATCAGGATGCCATAGTAAGGCAAACAACAAATCAACCTTCGGCTTTTACCATACCTAACACATCTACCCTTTTTAACCAGTCAGGATTTGTATCTTTAAACCAGGTTTATGGTAAAAAAGAAAATACCCAACTGCGCTTTTTCAATGATATATATTGGGATAATATTCATAGAGAAGATATAACAACCTTTACCAATAAAATTTTGCCGGGTCAATCCTTTACGCAGGCAATTGAAAGAAATTTTAAACCACTTTTTATTAATAGCAGATGGGAAGCCATCCGGCAAAGGGAAAGAAGTAGAACTTTGTTGCAAACAAAATTCAAATATTTTGAACAGGTAGAAAATAACCAGATTTTATCGAATTTCAAAACTTCGCAAACCCAGTATAATAGGAACATAACATTTTCAGCAGGGATATATTATACTTACAGACCAGATAGTACCAAAGCCATAAATGCATTGCTAAACTTTGAAAATATTGAGCAGAATGAAAATAACATGATCAAAAAAGAAAATGACATCACTATACTACCTGGCTTCGAAAGCAGAAATTTCAACCAACATGTATCCATAAATGGGTGGCTTACTAAAGGCAAATGGCAATACCTAAAAAAATATGGAAAATATAATTACGAGATTGTGGTGGATGGATATATAAGGAAATTAAATGCCAATGGTACGCTACAGTATGATACAGGTATTAATCAGTTTACATCCATTCCGGGTGCCATAAATAATGGCAACCAACTATTAGGGTTTTTGCAGCCCGGCATAGGAACCAATGGAAAATATAAACAAATGCAATGGCAGGCAACCATGCGAGCAGCATTTACTTCGCAATCATTAAATAATCTTTACTCCAGTCAGGCATCTAAAATTATGTTGCTTCCACAGGGCAATTTGAGATTTAATTTGGCCAAGGGAAAAAGCCTGGGATTTAATGCAGGCTTTGAAACACAAAATCCACTTTATCTAATGCTCCTACAGCATCCATTTCTTAATTCATTTCGCTCGATTAGCCGGGATTCTACTTCTGTATTACCCATTTCAATATTTAAAACCGGGATCAATTTTTCATTCAACAATATTCAAAAAGGAATATTTGGGGTATTGAATTATAATTACATAAGAATGGCACAATCAAGGATAACAGAAATCCTGAGTACTTCTTCGATGGATAGGTATTTATTCAGCTATCAGCAAATTCCAACTAATTTCCATAACCTGCTTATGAGATTAGATAAGTACAGCAGCAGAACAAAAACTGCATTTGGCATTAGAAATCAAACGATGCTTTTCAATAATTTCCAGCAATTTGAAGGCAAAATTGCAACAAACAAAATGTTACAAAATGAATTCTACTTTTCAATTCGCCCAACCATGCCAGACTACTTCAAAATCAGCCCTTCCTTTGAACATATCCTGCAAACCGATGTACTTTCCGGAAATACGAACTTTCAATATTCAATAAATGCTGATTTCTCATCTATAGTATCAAAGAAACTTTCT
>JBBQXO010000300.1:0-3676 GCA_038209595.1 Chitinophagales bacterium | reverse complement strand
TGGGATTAGTCAGTAAGTCAGATTGGTTGAAAAAAGCGGATGTTAGAAAAGCGCTTGTAAATAAATATTGCTGGAGCGAAGAGCGGGGCACGTATCTTGACTACGATTTTATAAACAAACGTCACAGTAAGGTTGCGGCAGGTACCATGTTGTCGCCTTTATACGCAGGCATCGCTTCTCCAAAACAGGCAGAAAGAGTGGTGGCTAATTTGTCTTTATTGGAATGCGAATGGGGGCTTACAACTACCGAGGCCTCTGTGGAAGATCATGCTTATCAGTGGGATCAGTTTTCTGTATGGGCACCAATGCAAAGCCTTGCCATTTTAAGTTTAGATAAGTATGGTTTTAAAAAAGAAGCCAATAGAATTGCGGCTAAATGGTTGGATATAGTAGCGGCTAATTTTGAAAAACCGGATCCTGTTACCTTTATAAAAAACGAAGATGGTAAAGAACAAATTGTTACAAGGGTGTACGGAAAAACTTACGAAAAATATACGAGTGACGGAAAAATAAACGACCGCGAATACAATGCATCTGTGCTTGCTGGCTGGACGGCAGGTGCGTATGCGTTGGCCTTTGCCTATTTAAATAATAAGAAATAGTTTTTATATTACAATATCTTACAATGACAATCAAAAAAAATCTCATTTTTCAATACTTCTTGCTTGTATTAAGTAGTACCTGTTTTTTCTGTGCTTGCAGTAATAATTCACCTGAAGTACAGGTGCCTTACTATGGAAAATTTCAATCCATACCTGCTAATGCTATTACACCAAAGGGCTGGCTGAAACAATATCTTGTAAACCAAAAAGACGGGCTAACCGGCCACTTGGAAAATGCAGGCTACCCTTTTAATACCGTGGGTTGGGCAGCAGATAGCATACCCAATAATATCAGTATGGAAAAATGGTGGCCTTATGAACAAAATGCTTACTGGGTAGATGGTATGATGCGATGCGGTCTTTTATTAAATGATACTTTTTTGATTAACAAAGCTGGTAAAAGTATCAGCTATGTGATGGAGCATCCTGACAGCACGGGCTTTTTAGGGCCAAAATTTACCAAGGAAAATAATGAAAGAGAGCGATGGATACATGCCATATTCTTTAGGGCAATGATGGCAGAATATGAAGCAACACAAAATCCGGCTATCTTGGCTGCAATTAAAAAACACTACCTCGGCGACAGATTCCCACATACAGGCATCAGGGAAAGTGTGAATACAGAAGTTGTTTTGTGGGCTTATGAAAAATCAAAGGATACGGCCTTGCTGAATTTTGCAAAAGACATTTATCATCAATCCAATGAGCTCAATAAAGATGCTAAGGTATCTGATATCGGATTTTTAAAAGATTCTGTTGCCACTGGTGAGCATGGGGTTACCTATCTGGAGAAATCCAAAATAGGGGCCATCCTGTTTTTATACACCGGAGATAGTACTTACTTACATCCAAGCGTAGCCGCATTTAGCAAGCTGGATAAGTACCACATGCTGGTAAGTGGTGTAAATGTTTCATCTGAACATATTGAGCCTGTAACTACACAAGAGTCGGGCGAAATATGTGATATCAGCGATTATAGCTGGAATGTAGCCTACCTGCTAAAAGCTACCGGTAATGTAGATTACGCTGACAAAATTGAAAGGATAGCCTTTAATGCAGCACCGGGTTCGGTAACAAATGATTTTAAGGCAATGCAATATTTTTCTGCTCCCAATCAGGTGATTGCGGCAAGGGGGAGCTATGTAAGAGGCGGTGGCGATCAGATGCGGTTTGCACCCAACCCCGGCACAGAATGTTGCCCGGGCAATGTGAACAGAATGATGCCCAATTTTGCCATTAATAGTTGGATGACCGATGGCAAAGGAGGCATTGCTGCAACATTGTATGCGCCATCATCTGTTACTTTTCCAGTAGGGGAAAATAATACAGAAGTTACTATTGATGAAGAAACCAATTATCCTTTTACAGATACTATTAATTTTACTTTTCATTTAAAGGAAACTGCGAGTTTTGATTTTTACATTCGCATACCCCATTGGTGTAGCAAGGCGACAGTATTGTTGAATGGTAAACCTTTAAAAGGTAGCTTTTCAGCAGGTACGTATGTTCCCATCAGGCAGGCATATAAGGAAGGTGATAAAATGACTGTCATACTACCTGCTGATTTCAAACTTACTGCACAGGTAGAAAATGGAATTGCTGTAGAAAGAGGGCCGCTGCTTTTTTCACTTAAAATACAGGAAGATTGGAAAATTGACACCCTCGATAAGCGATCCAACGCTGATTATCCTGCATACGAACTATTTGCAAAAAGTCCCTGGAATTATGCTTTATGCCTCAACAATGAAAATGTACGGCAAGCCATAAAAGTGATTAATAAACCTTATACAGATAACCCTTGGAGTATTGAAACATCACCGATAGAATTGCAGGTGCCGGCAAGGTTGGTTAATGGCTGGACAATTCAGCACAAAACAGCCATGAAATTTGAAAACTGGGATGTAGAAAGAGATGCCAATGGAAAAGTAAGTAGATGGTATATCAAAGATGTGGGCATAAAACAAGGTAGTTGGGACTTTTCGCCATTGCTTCCCAACGCTGCTCTACTAAAAAATAGTTTAAATAATGAAATAGAAACGATAACTTTAGTTCCCTACGGTTGCAGTAAATTAAGGGTTAGTGTTTTCCCAAAAGGAATTTAAAACATTAAAAAATTTTGACTAATCCATAACCTGCATTTAGCTGGTTTATCAGAGAAGCAAAAAATCATTTTAGTAACGGATATAAATTTTTAAAAATATGAAGTATTTATTTTTATTATCACAGGTGTTGCTAATCGTAAATATTGCCATGGCTCAGGAACGATTGCCCTATCAAAACGCAAAACTGCCTATTGAGCAGCGCGTAAAGGATATTATTTCCCGAATGACATTGGCAGAAAAAGTGGGTCAATTAAATCAGTTGAACGGTGGGGTTTTTACCGGGCCTGCGGTAAATGATAATGGCCAAAAGCAAAAAATGCAACTGGCGAAGGAGGGTAAAGTAGGTTCAATGTTGAATGTAATTGGTACAACAGAAACCAGGGCCATTCAGCAAATAGCCATGCAAAGCAGGCTAGGCATTCCACTGCTTTTTGCTTATGATGTAATACATGGCTATAAAACTATTTTCCCCATTCCGCTTGCAGAAGCCTGTAGCTGGGATTTAAAGCAAATGAGCATCAATGCGTCTATCGCTGCGAGTGAAGCAAGTGCCGCAGGTATCCATTGGACATTTGCCCCCATGTGCGATATTAGTAACGACCCACGCTGGGGCAGGGTTATGGAAGGTGCAGGCGAAGATCCTTACTACGGCGCATTGGTAGCAGCAGCAAGGGTAAAAGGCTTTCAGGGTAATATAAATGACAATAAACATTTGATGGCCTGCGTAAAACATTTTGCTGCTTATGGTGCTGTAGAAGCTGGCAGAGAATACAACCAAGTGGATATTTCCAGGGTTCTGTTGTGGAATAAATATTTACCGCCTTACAAGGGTGCGGTTGATGCAGGTGCCGCTACCGTGATGAATGCGTTTAATGTATTTGAAGGAGTACCTGTTAGTGGTAACAAGTATCTTGTAACGGATATATTGAGAAAAAAATGGGGTTTTGACGGGTTTCTCGTAAGCGATTGGGC
>JBBQXO010000299.1:0-3714 GCA_038209595.1 Chitinophagales bacterium | reverse complement strand
CTAAAGCCTTGCATAAGAAGTGATAGCGCCAATCCGGTGATTATAATTTTTTTCATGACATTTTATTTTTTCAAATTTAAAAAAATTTGTCTACATGTACAACATTGTAATGGAAAGCTTTTCAATGGTTCAACACCGGTTTTAAAATTGATTCATGGAAAAGCACCGTAAAAAAATGTGCCGTGATCAATTTTGCTTTTAAAATATTGAAGAATTTGGTTTCTTTAAATTTCTGAAAAGACCTACTGCGCTGCTAATATTTTATCAATCACCTGCTTTCCAAGGCCTTTGTAAAAAGCATCATAACTTGTCAGGTAATCATTTGCAGCCGCATTTACGGTTTTAAACATACCTACCCCATATATTCGGGTAGGATCTGTAATCTCTACAGTCCCCTCTTTGATGATTGCCCCTTCCCGATTGATTTTATAAGACACCAAAACGTTTTGTAACATTGGTTTGAGGTAAAATTTATCAAATCTAAAAAACAACAGGTATGCCGTTTGCTCAAAATTGTAGGAAAATGAATGAGGCCATTTTTCAATTACAATTACCAACTGATCACCTTTTAATTTATCTGCAACCTGTTTTGATTTGGCATACTGATAAAGACTATTAGAAAACTGATGAAGGGGTATTTTATCATTTAACTTGACATTAAATGCGGAATGATGCTTCCAATAAAGAAGCAGGAAAAGATTCTTTTTGACCTCCCCATTACCAGTTACATAAGCCTTGCTGCTATCCTTTTCGGCTAAAGGTATATTTACCAATAGCGGTGAATTGGGCGTTACAGGCTTCAAAGCAGGAAATTCTCCATAATGTTTAAAAACCGCCTTATCCCAAAATTTTAAGGGAGAACAAGAAGAAAAAGTAAGAACAAATAATAGAAAAAAAGATAACCGATTTAGTATTTTTACAATGGTAAAGGATTTTGGCTTCAAATTAATGTGCTTCTGCCAAAGCAGTAAAAGAAAATTAGTTGTTTATGCAACTAATTTTCTTTTACTTCGTGTCTCCTTATAAATCACGATAATTCTTTGCTATATGAACCGCATAATTAAAAAAGTAGCCGTATTAGGCTCAGGGGTAATGGGCAGCCGTATTGCTTGTCATTTTGCCGGTATTGGTTTACCAGTAATGCTCCTTGATATGGTACCAAAAGGTGCTGAAGCGAGCACCAAACCCACCGAACGTAACAAGTTGGTAAACGATTTTTTAATGGCGGCCGTCAAAAGCAATCCAAGCCCGGTATTTACCAAAGATGTGGTAAAACGTATTACGACCGGCAATTTCACCGATAACATGAAGGATATCGCCTCTTGTGATTGGGTGATTGAAGTGGTGGTGGAGCGGCTCGATATCAAAAAAATTATTTACGATCAGGTGGAGCAACACCGCAAACCGGGTACCCTCATCAGTTCCAATACTTCGGGGATTCCCATTCATTTAATGGCAGAGGGACGAAGCGATGACTTTAAAAAGCATTTCTGTGGTACCCACTTTTTTAATCCGCCCCGTTACCTCCGGTTATTAGAAATTATACCTACACCCCACACAGATCCCGCTATCATTGACTTCCTGATGCACTATGGCGATTTGTACCTTGGCAAAACCACGGTGCTTTGTAAGGACACACCTGCTTTCATTGCCAACCGGGTGGGTGTTTTTAGCATGATGGCCGTGATGCATGTGATGGACCAATTAGGACTCAATACCGATGATATTGATGCCTTAACCGGCCCGGCCATGGGACGGCCAAAAAGTGCCACCTTCCGTACTGCTGATGTGGTAGGTATAGATACGCTGGTAAAGGTTGCTCAGGGAGTAAAGGATAATTGCCCCAACGATGAAGCGAAAGACCTGTTTACCATTCCTGCCTGGCTGGAAAAAATGGTAGCCGACAACCGCCTAGGCGATAAAACCGGTGGCGGTTTCTTTAAAATGGATCGCAGTGGGGGCAAAAAAGAATTGTATACCCTCAACCTGAAAACCGGTGAATATGAACCCAAGAAAAAGCCAAAGTTCGCTACACTGGAAATGGCGAAGCCCATTGATGATCTTAAAACAAGGCTTAAAGCGGTAGTTGCAGGCACCGATAAAGCCGGTGAATTCTATAGACTTTTCCATTACCATTTGTTTAGTTATATCAGCCACCGCATCCCCGAAATAAGCGATGAACTCTACCGTATAGATGATGGTATGAAGGCTGGTTTTGGATGGGAAATTGGTGCTTATGAAAGCTGGGATGTATTGGGCGTGGCCAAAACAACGGAAGCTATGAAGGCTGCCGGTTTTGCTGTGGCCCCCTGGATAGAAACCTTTATAGCTGATGGCCATAAAACATTTTATAAAATAGAAAATGGTAAACGTTTATATTATGACGTAGCAAGCAAAACCTACCTGCCTGCTCCGGGTGGTGAATCCTTCATCATATTAAGTGATCTGAAAGAAAAAACAGTTTGGAAAAACGGTGCCTGCACACTCGTTGATATGGGCGATGATGTGGTTGGCCTGAGCTGGAATACCAAAATGAATACCATTGGTGGAGATGTATTGGCCGGCATTCAAAAGAGTGTCGCCATTGCCGAAGAAAAATACAAAGGACTCGTGATTGCCAACGAAGGTGCCAACTTTAGTCTGGGTGCCAATGTAGGCATGATCTTTATGCTGGCAATTGAGCAGGAATACGATGAACTCGATATGGCTGTACGCATGTTCCAGAATACAAGCATGCGGTTGCGTTACAGCAGCATCCCAGTGGTGGTTGCCCCGCATGGCATGGCATTGGGTGGTGGTTGCGAGTTTAGCCTGCATGCCGATAAAATACAGGCTGCTGCTGAAACCTATATTGGTTTGGTAGAGCTTGGTGTTGGACTGATTCCCGGTGGTGGTGGTACCAAAGAATTTGCCCTGCGTGCCGGTGATGAATATGCAGATGGCGAAATAGAAATTGAACCGTTGAAGCGTCGTTTCTTAACGATTGGAACGGCCAAAGTAGCTACAAGTGCTCAAGAAAGTTTTGACCTCGGTATCATGCGTCATGGTATTGACGAGATAAGCATGAACCAAAGCCGTCGGATTGCAGACGCCAAACGAAGCGTACTCGAAATATATAATGAAGGATATGTAACGCCTGTACAACGTACCGATGTAAAAGTACTCGGTCGGGGTGCGTTGGGTGCCATGATTGCCGGGTTAAATGGCATGAAATTAGGCAACTACATCACCGAACACGATCAGAAAATTGCAACCAAACTAGCATACGTCCTGTGCGGCGGCGACCTGAGTGAGGCAAGCCTTGTAAGCGAACAATACCTGCTCGATATAGAACGCGAAGCCTTTCTGAGCCTTTGTGCAGAAAAGAAAACGCTGGAAAGGATACAGAGTGTGCTGAAGGGTGGGAAGCCGGTGAGGAATTAGACCCTCATCCCCTTCCCTCATCCCCTTCCCTTCTCCGAGGGAGAAGGGTGCCCAAATTCAGGCATTGTTTATGGAAGGTTAGAGGCTCCTCATCCCTGACTGCCGTCAGGCAGGCCCTTCCCTTCTCCGAGGGAGAAGGGTGCCCAAATTCAGGCATTGTTTATGGAAGGTTAGAGGCTCTTCATTCCCTTTTCCATTCTCCCACAGGAGAAGGGTGCCCAAATTCAGATATTCATTATAAAAAGTAAGGGGTAGTTGGATGTATTTCAAATTACCTGACTTTAGTTTGAA
>JBBQXO010000298.1:0-3794 GCA_038209595.1 Chitinophagales bacterium | reverse complement strand
CCAGGGTGACCGGTGCGGTCAGTTGCTGTTGTTTCAAAATTTGCCGCAGGGCCTTGGCCAGCATCTCATTACCATGCAACCTGCTGCCTAACCCAGCAAGGGTAGGCCACCAATAAGTTTTGCCGCGTCCAAACAAGTGTTCCATGGCAAATACCTGTCCGCTGTTTCCCGATATGGTTTGGCCATTAACCGGCAGCAGATAACCCCGCCAGGCATGGCCCGGCAAACTGATTTTGCTGTCGCTGAGTACCAGAGGAACTTTGTCGCCCTCTATTTTGAATTCCCTTACCATGCCTCCCAGTATTTTTTGTAAGGGAAAGCCAGTTTGCACCTGCGCGATGGCGTTGTAATCATAATACCCCGTGAGGCCATCCACCAGCAGGGTGCCTCCTTTGCTTACAAACTGTTCCAGTTTTGTGGCCGCATCCGATGGCAAAGCAATTTGGTGGGCCAATATCATCATCTGTCCAGTATAATTGGATTTTGAAAAGTCATACTCATCCCATTCACTAATGGCTGTGGGCATACCCATTTCTATCAGGGTTTCATAGTAGCCCAGTACCGACTGCATAACACCTCCCTGTTTACGGCCAGCCAGTTTGCCGCCCTCCATCTGTAGTTTTTCTTCTACCCATAGCGAGGGGCGGGTGTATAGCAGGTGAACCACTGGAGCAAGGGGCTTTGCGGTGGCAAAAAGCGGAGCGTGGTTGCTGATAACTGCGGCAGCTTCGCCTGCTGCTTCCAGCCTGTCCGACGCTTGTAACTGATAATCAAGCATAGCCCATTCGCCGGCTTCAAAGCCACCAACCCGCGGATTGAGCGACCAAAAAATGGAACCTTTTCCTCCGCCCGCTATTACCGTCCAAATCCATTGGGTGATTTCTTGCCGTGTGGGACACATGGCATCAAAACCACTATACGTATTGTTGCCTCCCTGCAGTTCTGTCATGAGCCAGGGCAGCGGACCAGCCCCCGATTGCAAAATGGCACTGTTGGCAGCTACAGCAAACGAATAGCGGTTTCGCGGAAAGTAGCCAAAATGCCAACTTGCATGGGCACTGCCTCCCAAGGAAGACAAGGTATTGCGCCAGGCAGGAAAATCGTATTCACCAACGAGCTGAAAAATAGCATGGTTGTTTATATGCAAATGCGCCCCAGGATCGTGCAGCCGCACCTGACCTGCAAGCCACTCTAAGTACCAGGTGTTGTGCTCCACCAAAAACCGTTGTTCATCAAAACCAAGCCCACGGTACTGCTGTGGTTTGGGCTTGTAAGAATTTGTTTGCAACCACGCCTTATAGCGTTCCTGCGACAAGGGGGTGGAAGGTAATTTGGCACTTCCTATTTCGTTGAGCAATGCCCAGCCGCCATGGCTTTTGTATTGCTTAAAATGAAGCACACATTCCCGAATGAAATAGGCTACTGAATCGAGATGCGCCTGACTACGGGGAAACTTGAACCCGCCAACGTCTTCGTAACTTGTGTAAGGAAAAAAATTACCCCAGATTTTAACGCCGTATTTCTCTCCGGCCCGGTATGCCTGATCGAAAAGTGAAAAATCCCAATCGCCATTGGAGTTGTGCATATAGCTTTCGAAAAGTCGGATGCGGGTAAGGCTCATACCATATTTTTTCAATGTGGCAAAAAGGCTGTCAATATATGCCGGCGATTGACCGGGTTCTATAAATACCTCGGCACCTACAATTGGGGGCATATCCCTTTGTAATAAACCTGTATTAGTTTGACCAGAACAAGGACTAGAAAAAAAAGAAACTGCGCCCAGTAGCATGATGCATACCATGCGATTTAAATATTTTATTTTTCTTCTGATCATATTGGATGTTGAATGATAATTTTTAAATACAATATTGCCTCAATCCCCTGTTGTAAACACGAACCACAAATCACCCTCCACCGGGGTAAAAAATGGCAATTTGTTGGGTGCCTCCCGCTGTGCAGCCGTAAGCGAAGTGGTACCGAGGTACACATTTTTCTGACTCTGCGGCCCCATTACATTGGGTTAACCAATCTGCACATAGCAGTACCGCATTTGCGCAGTTTGCTGTAAACTCTACTGTCAGGTAATTTCTAACGTAGCCTTATCGCCATAATGCCCCTGTAAATACGTTTTTTAAAAAAGTTATCTGTCATTAACGCCATAGGTAGTTTAATCGCCATTAAAACAAAAGCAATGGCTATTGCCACCATACCATAATTAATACAACTGAAAAGCTCGGGTTGGGCTATTAGAGCCAGGTTTTTTTTACAAAGCACACATTGGGTGTTGTAGTTTTTGGATATAGCGAGCTTATAAAATGCAAAAAGGCAATACCGAAAAAAGCATTTCTACATCATGGACGCTTTTCTAACCATCATGGTCACTTTTGGGCCATCATGGTCGCTTTTTGGTTTATCTCTGTCGCTTTTCAGCTTTGATTTGTTCTTTGGCATGTAGCGGCTGCCAAAATATGAATTCTTTTGTGTGTTGGCATCGTCAAAACTTCAAATGTCTTTTTGCTCCCCTGAAAACTTCGTCATATTTAGGTAAGTCATGCATTTGTGAAACTAATTTTTTCTCCCAATCTCGTTTAAAAGCATCTTCTTTTTCAATACTTTTTCCATTAACTGTTTTGGGTCGTGTTTCTTGTTTTCGGCTTTGTTGTAAAAAGGAAATAAGTGTTCTGAAACGGCTATTCCCTCTATTTCTGTAAGATACCAAAAGTCGTTTAAATCTCTTGGCTCCGTTCTTCCCATTAAAGCCGTCATTTTCTCAATCAGCACTTCTTCAAGTGAATAGCATTGCAATTTAAAATCTTCTTCAAGGTCGGAATAGTTACGATAAATGTTTTTGTGTTCAACATCCGTTTCCAAAATTTCGCCTCTTGTAATGTCAATTTTCAACCCACGACTTCCCATATTTCCCTGTAACCAAGCAACGTAGTCAATATAAAACCGCAGACTTCCTGTTTCGTGGATTGTCCATTTCTTTTCGTCAATTCGCATATCCATATTTGCTTCTTCTTTGATGAAATCAAAAAGATTGTTGAACTCTGTTTTGATTTGTTCGTTGGTGACAAATTCGTCAATCAATGTAAAATCTAAATCTTCTGAAAAACGGTAATCTTAAAAATACGCTTTCTTTAAAACAGTTCCGCCTTTGAACACTAATACTTTATTCAGAATGCTGTTTTTGGAAATGGCGAACAAAACCCATGATAAAACATAATCCTTTTCAATTTGTTGGTCATTTACTCTATTTGCGGCAGCAGCTTTGTTTATTTCTTTTGGTTCTATCTTTGTTTAACTGTAAATGGGTGAAAGAATAGAATCGTTGTCAAAGTTCAAATGAATTGCCCAACGAAAAATTGTTTTACCCTCTTTCGGATATGACGGTTCTAAGGCTATAAACGAATTAGTCCGCAATTTTTGGAGTTTGTCAATTACCGGGTTTTCAAGTTCCAACAATTCTAAAAGGAATCCCAAACGTTTTATTACAGCTTGTGAATTGAAATGCATAGCGTAATCCAACAATTTCGGGTAATAAATTTTGGTTTTTGATTTGTAAATGGCTTTTGCAATTTCCGTTATTCCGGCTGCATACTGCGGTTTGAACAAACAATCAATAATTGTTTTTTCTAAATCCGAACTTTGTACTTTATTAAAACTATCAATCCACATTTTTTTGTTGCCGAAAAAATGGGCTTCGTTATGATAGATGAACTGAAACGGAACGCCTTTAACCAAAAGAGTTGATGGCTTGATTTGTTTGTTTAGTACAATTTGCTCTTTCAGAT
>JBBQXO010000297.1:0-3842 GCA_038209595.1 Chitinophagales bacterium | reverse complement strand
CCGATTGGCGTAACCCTAGTTGCTGGCACACTGGTGGGCTGCACTCTTTATTATTTGGCAGATAAATAAATATTATGAAGGAGAATTCATTTACAAAAAATATTCTCCTTCATTTTTTAACAATAACTTAATTACCCATGAAAACTTATAAATTAATTAAAGTTGTAGGAATTATTAGTGTGTCCCTTTTTTTAATAGATTTATGTTATCCATTCCTTCCAAAAATATTTAGATATGTTACTGGAGTATTAGTACTCATTTCAGTAATACTAGACTACTATTTCATGTATTTTAAGCATCTAACGAATGGTTCAAAGAAATTATAAGATTTTATACCCTATTCTCGCCCTTTATCTTCTAATTGGATACTATAATCAGACCTATCTATTAACAGAAGATTTCTATCGTACGACTGTCGGATTGCAAATAAGTCAACGTCAGTTTGATGAGTATTTTGTTTTTGTAAAGAAGTGGCAATGAATTAGTTATTTATTTATTCCTATTGGAATTCTATTGCGTATAAGTTTCACTTGGGTATGTTTAAAAACGGGTAGCTTTATTTCGGAAAAGTTTCAAGACAATATTGTTTCCTTTTGGAAAATTTGTATTCAAGCAGAAATTATATTTGCCTTTGGGGCAACTGCTGGACTTTTTTATAGAGAATTTTTTGTAGATAAAAACATACTTTAGCATTTATCAAAAAATCCATTTTCATTACAAATTTTTACCTCTGAAAATATCCCCAAATGGAGTAGCTACCTATTCAACACCATTAATATATTTGAGCTTATTTATGTATTTTTTTTGGCTCACCTTATTGCAATTGATTCTAAAAAAGGATTTCGGTCTTCTTTAAAATTTGTTGCTTCTACCTATTTACCCGGCTTAGCCCTTTGGATATTACTAGCTACATATTTATCTGTATTGTTTAATCCGTAAGTACGATCATTATGAAAAAATACATACGCCTAATTTTACTTTCCTGTTTAATATTGATTGGATCCTTTCTTATATATAAAATATGGAATACTACCAAAGTAAAGGCGTCTGTTTCTGATGCTATACAAAAACTCCCTTCGCTTATGTTAACCAAGTTAGATGGAACATCTATTAATACTGATAGCCTTCGGAATAATGGACAAATCATAATATTAAACTATTTTAATCCCGATTGCGACCATTGCCAAAGTATGGCTAAAGAATTAAAGAAAGATACTACTATTATAGAAAATATATGCTGGCTAATGGTAACAAGCGAAGGAGTGGAAAAAACATTTCGTTTTGTAGATAGCTTTCAGCTTCAATCTATATCCTTTCTAACTGTAATTTCAGATACATCATATCTATTTCAGAAAGCCTTTGGTGCTGTTTCAGTTCCATCATTTTTTGTATATAAAAATGGAAGTTTATACCGAAAGCATAGTGGGGAATGCAGCATACCCTATTTGCTTAAATAATTAGCCTCTTTTAAGTAAACATTCTATAAATTATGTCCCACTACCTTACCAAAAATAAATTGCACCTATCTCTAAAACCCATTGCAATTTTTCAGCAAGACCAGCAGGATTGCGGCGTTGCCTGTTTACTTTCTCTCATTCGTTTTTACGGTGGTAATAACAATTTTGAAAACTTACGGCGATTAAGCGGAAGTTCCATTACAGGCACTACTCTATTAGGATTATATCAGGCCGCACAGGCTACCGGTTTTGAAGTCGAGGGTTGTGAGGCTGATATGAGTGCACTATTGAAACACCCCGATCCCTGCATTTTACATGTATTGCTCGAAAATAAGCTACAACATTATGTTGTTTATTATGGTAAAATAGAAATAAAGGGCATACAAAATCTAATAATAGGTGATCCTGCTAAAGGCATTCTGTATATGAGCCTTACCGATCTTGAAGGTATTTGGCAATCCAAAACATGCCTTATTTTAAAACCTGGGTTAGACTTTAAAAAAGTAAAAGCTATCCGTAAACAAAAATACCAATGGTTTAAATCAATTCTTAAGCAAGATATTCCCCTGCTGCTTATTGCCGGGGTACTTGGTATAGCAATAGCAGCGGCAGGCCTCACCATGGCTATTTTCTCCCAACGCTTAATAGATGAGATACTGCCGCAGAAGCTTGATTCCAAATTGTACACAGGTATTGTGCTGGTATTTTTGCTGCTGATTGCAAAAGAAGCCATTGCCTTACTCCGCAATCATTTATTGCTACGGCAATCTAAAGATTTTAACCTACGCATCATCAGAGATTTTTTCAGCCGATTATTGCAGTTACCAAAACCATTTTTTGATACCCGTAAAATTGGAGAACTTACCGCACGCCTCAATGATACTTCCCGAATTCAACGTGTAGTTAGCCAAATTGCAGGAAGTACCATACTTGATGCCATAGTAGTTGTAGTTACACTGGCATTTGTGTTTTCCTATTCCTGGCAAAGCGGATTAATTGCCCTACTTGCTTTACCCGTTTTCTTTTTGTTGTTGTATAAAAATAACAAACCCATTACAGAGGCTCAACGAAATGTGATGGTAGGTTATGCAATGGCTGAAAGCAATTATATTTCGACGCTACAGGGCATTGAAGCCATTAAAAACCATAGCAAGGAATCCTTATTTGAAACTGCCAATAACGGCATTTATGCACAGTACCAGTCTGCCATTTTTAAACTGGGTCGAATTCAAATTAAAATCTCTTTGATCGCCAACATTTTTGCGGCAGCGCTTCTATGTGGGCTTTTATGGTATTTAAGCAATCAGGTACTTGCCACGAAAATGAAAATAGGAGAACTCATGGCTGTATTGGGAATGGTGGGTTCTTTATTGCCGTCGGTTGCCAATCTGGCTTTATTGAGTATTCCAATAAACGAAGCACTCATTGCATTTGACCGGATGCATGAATTTGCAAGTATTGATGATGAAACAAAAGGCAACCAATCACCTGAAAAGTTTCATACACTCAAAGTGAAAGATTTAGCTTTTCGTTTTGCCGGACGAGGCCGTATGCTGGATGATGTTTCATTTTCAGTTGAAAAAGGTAAAATCATTGCCCTCATGGGTGAAAACGGTTCTGGTAAAAGTACATTGGTGCAATTGCTGATGAAGCATTACCAACCGGAAGCAGGTACCATACTGGTAAATGGAGTCTTGATTCTTTGCGATATAGATCAAAACTGCTGGCGAAAATTGGTTGCGGCTGTACCGCAGCAAGTTCACATTTTCAATGCGTCTGTTCTGGAAAACATTGCTTTTGAAGATGCTGCACTAAAGCCACAAGAGGTGCTTTCATTTCTTACCAAATATGGGTTTGATAAATATATCAATCAATTACCTCAATCCTTTGCAACACTAGTTGGTGAAGAGGGCATTAACCTTTCGGGCGGACAAAAACAAATAATTGCCCTGGCAAGGGCTTTATATTGCCAACCGCAACTTTTATTATTAGATGAAGCAACCGCCGCCATGGATAGGGAAACAGAGCTATTTGTTTTAAACCTGTTGCATCAACTGAAAACCGATATGGCTATTGTTATGATTACCCACCGATTGCATGTATTAAAATCTTTTTGTGACCATATTTATGTGCTCGAGAACGGGCACATCACTTCAGATGGCAATCATAACAAGCTATTGCAATCTGAAAACCTCTATAGTAAGTATTGGGCAGACATTGTATCGTAATCTGCTTTAACCTAAATTACTTGGCAAAAAGCCAGGATGAACCTAATGCTGAAATTTCAAACTGCAAGGTTCTTCGCCTCATCATGCACTGAAGCTTATTATTATTTTTGTTTCACAAAAGGATCCTACACTCATTTTTTTATAGGTAATTCATTCT
>JBBQXO010000296.1:0-3891 GCA_038209595.1 Chitinophagales bacterium | reverse complement strand
GGTTCGGGAGATTCGGCGAATGTTGTAAGTCCGATATCCAGCATATTTTTCCAGGGTGTCAACTGGCTGAGATAGAGATTACCCAAACCTGCTTTTTTCAAAGCCTGCAATAAATAAAATCGATAGTAATAGGTACATTGTATAAGGCTGCTGTTGCTGATGGTATTTTCCAGCACTGCTTTTTCATCTGCCGCAGGCAATGTGGATGTAAGTACGGCCAATGCCTGCGCATGCTGACTGAAAATAGTTTTATCGGGCGTATCGGCTAACAAACCTTTCCTGCTGCTCCAACAATTTTTGTACACCGCTTTTTGTAGGGTATCTGCTAATGATTTATAATTGTTGGCAGTTGACACATCCCCATAAGCAGACATTAACTCCATCGCTTTTTGCAAGCCCATTACCAATTGTAGTGTGAGGATGGATGAATTACCAGTGATGGTTCCAGCCGGCACGCCACTTTCATTTTCAATACCCGTCCATGCCCACTCTTTGGGCCAGTCTACAAAATTCCAGTGGGGCATTTTATTGAGCATGCTTTTTTCATTGATGTATGCTTTGTGCCATTCAATATTTTTTTTAATATCAGGTAAAAACTGTTGTATAAAGGCATCATCTTTTTTGTGCATCCAGTAATCATGTATCATAGCAATCCAAAATAATGAAAAGGGCGGAATCACCTGCAGGTTATTGCTTGGATACCGGCTCTGCGTAAGGCCTTCGGGCAATATCGAATACTGCAGTTGCTATATCGCATTGCGCATCAGGCGGTCATCGCCCGAAACGTATAAAGAAATTAATGCCTGTATTCGTGTGTCGCCCACATACTGTAATTGCTCATAATAGGGGCAATCCATGTAGGTTTCAAAAGCGCAGAGCCGGGCAGTGCGCCAGCCTGTTTCCCAAATTTTTTGCAGGCTGCTGTCATTACTTTTAAAGCTGGCATTTTCTTTAAATGGATAGCCGGTGAAAGTGCCATAAAAATCTTCCAGCACTAAATCTTGCTGGTGATTTTCAATGTGTAATTCCACATATCGGTAAGTGCGGTAAAATAGGGTGCTGAACAACCTTTTATCGCCGCCATCCAGCAAAAAAATGTCTTCGTTGCCTTTGATGGTTTTATTGATTATCTCATTTCTATTTCCCTTGTTTCCATTGCTGTCGTACAATCCTTCTGCATACGTCACCGTAATTTTTGCACCCTTGCCACCACTGGTAAGTAGCGATACATAAGCGTTGGTAAGCTCCTGCTTGTCCAGCAAAATGGTTACGTTAGCCCAGGGACGAATTTTTAAACCACCTGTTCCTTTTATAAAACCATCCGTTACATTTTCTAATCCATTGCTGCGACTGATGGTGTTTAAACGCTGTATTTTTTCTTCCGGCTGTGGAATAATAGCGGGCAGCATTGTTCTTTTTTTATCGGCTACAATGTTACTACCATTAGAAAGAACAGCCTGCTGCCACGTGTTGTCATCGTATTCTTTTTGCTGCCAGCCCCAGGGATAGCGCTGTGCAAACACCTGCTCAAATGCACCCGTGATATGTGATATGCTGGTAACAGGACTGTAGGCCATATTTTCCAACACTTTCCAACTATCATTTGTGTTTACAAACGCTTCATTTGCTGAAGCACCTTGTATAAAAAAACCGGAGTGTACAGATAGTTGCGACCAGGCGGATTGTTCACCGTCATTCCATACTGCCGCAGCAAGGGTGTTTTTACCCGCCTGCAGATAATTTGCAATATCAAAAGTTTGATACCGCCAATGCGCCTCATCGCTTCTGGAAGGCCCTGTGGCAACAGACTGCCCATTTACAAATAAACGGTATCGCTGATCTCCTGACACATGTATGCTGAATGATAACGGCTTAGCCTTTAATAAAAATTTTTTTCTAAAATGGTAAACGCCATATTGCTGGAGATTCTTTACTGGCGGTGTTATCCAATGATTGTTGCGTTCATTTGCAGACGCACCCATTATTGAATCTTGGGCAATTGTTGTTTTGCAATAAAGCAGGCATACTGATAAAAACATGCCAGAGAATAATGCAATTCTTTTACTTGACGGCATAGTTAGTTTTATTTGAAATCTTTTATTTCAATCACGGTCGTATCCAACAATACTGTTTCCATTTCCCATAAATGCACCAGCATCACATGTTTCATACATTATACAGCACTATTTGCGATCAAAAGCCAGGCATTTTTTATTTTGTACTTTGAAACTGTAACTCGTCCAAAAACGCCATGAAGCAGCAGGCTTATTATTTTATTCATATAATGGAATATAATAAAACGGTCAGCGTAGTTTTTCAATCACAGTATTGATAATGCCAGTCAGCTTGCTTGCACCTTCGCCGTCATAGCCTTTTTCCTGATACAAGACCTTACCTCCTGTATCGATAATTAATACCTGAGGATAGCCTTGTGTAAAATCATCCGGCATTCCAAATTGCTTTTTTACAGCCTGATTATGTTTTAATTGAGCGGCTGTCAATGGTGGCTTGCGTGGAAAATCTACATCAAGGAAAATAAGTTTGCCGGTGGCGAAATCAATAAAGGTGCTATCGTTGAATACATCCCGCTGCATTTTTATGCAGGGCGGACACCAATCCGAACCATGGAAGAATAACAGTACCTGTTTGTTTTCTTTTGCTGCAGTAGCAATGGCTATTTTATAATCTGTAAACCAATGGAGTGATGATTGCGAAAAAGTGCAGGTTGCCGAAAAAAATATACAGGTAAAAATTGCAAAACATCGTCTCATGATAAATTTGTCCTTAAATTGGAGGATAAAAGTACCAAAGCTGTATTTATTTGCCATTTTTTAGTTGCAGCATAGAACAGTATGGTTAGTGTAATCGAAATAGGTATGTTACACGAGTTTATTCCGTAAAATGAATGGGCGTCGGATTGTGTCCAAAGGAAACATGGTGAATTGTTACTGTCGCTTTTTCAATAAGAACCATGCTGCGCCTCTATTTATTGAACTGATTTTGAAAGAGTAAATACCTGATATCTTATATAAAAAAAAATTGTTTAATTTCATAAAGATTAATTGTATGAGCATCACACGAAGGAAGTTTCTAAACAACAATGGTAAATTACTACTTGGGGCGGGCACTGCATTAATGGCACCTTTACCCCTTTTTTCTTTTCATACACAAAAGGAAGTATCAGCCAACGAAAAAATTAAAATCGGACTGATTGGTACAAAAAATATGGGTTTTGGCAACCTGCAGAATGCATTGAAACAGCCGGGAGTAGAATGTATTGGATTGTGTGATATAGATGAAAATATCCTGGCACAGCGCAGTGCGGACGTTGAAAAAATTCAGGGGAAAGCCCCAACGCAGTACAAAGACTACAGAAACCTTTTGGAGAATAAGGATATTGATGCCGTCATTATTGGCACACCCGATCATTGGCATTGTTTACCATTTGTTTACGCTTGCGAATTGGGTAAAGATGTGTATGTAGAAAAACCTTTGGCAAACAGTATAGCAGAATGCGACATAATGGTACAAGCTACCCGAAAATATAATCGTGTGGTGCAGGTAGGTCAACAGCAACGTAGCGGCAATCATTTTAAATCCGCCATTGATTTTATAAAGGCTGGAAAAATTGGCCAATTGAGAAAGGTGAATATTTGGGGCAATTTTAATTATGGCATAGGTAGCATAAAAGTGCCTGATACCGCAGCACCCGCCGGTGTGGATTTTGAACAGTGGCTGGGACCGGCGCCCATGCGTAGTTTTAATGCGGCCAGGTTTCACGGCTCCTGGCGCATGTTTTGGGATTATGGTGGAGGATTGATGACAGACTGGGGTGTGCATTTATTGGACATTGCTTTGTGGGCAAAAGATATCAGCACCTTTCCACTTTCC
>JBBQXO010000295.1:0-3894 GCA_038209595.1 Chitinophagales bacterium | reverse complement strand
AACCGGGTTGGTACACCCTGGATTGCCAGGGGAAAAAATAATCTGAGCAGGTTCATCGAAACGGGCATGTTATCCACCAATAATATTGCTGTTTCATCTAGCAACGAAAAATCAGATTTAAGATTTTCTTTCACTAATACCTATCAAAAAGGTATTGTACCCAACACAAAGCTTAATGGAATTAATTTTAATAGCTCTATTACCCATAAGTTTTCTGACAAAATTAAATTTGAAGCAAACGTAAACTACAACAGGCAATACACACCAAATGTGCCCGATGTACAATATGGACCAAACAGCCTTATATACAACGTTATTATTTGGGCTGGTGCAGACTGGGATGTTGACCAGCTCCGTAATTACTGGCAGCCTGGTAAAGAAGGTGTTCAACAGATTTATGCAGAATACCAGCGGTATAATAATCCATGGTTTACTGCCAAAGAGTGGCTTAGGGGGCACTATAAAAATGATTTTTATGGTTATATGACCTTAAGCTATAAATTAAATAAAAACTTTGAATTGGTAGGAAGATCATCTGTAACAACTTACGACCTTTTGAGAAATGAAAAAATGCCTTATTCCGCAACATCTTATGGCAGAGAAGAAGCAAGGGGAGATTACAGGGAAGATACCAGGAAACTTTTTGAAAACAATACAGAATTGTTGTTGAAATTTAACACAGCGTATAAAGGATTTAAAGTTTCTGGTCTTGCAGGTGGAAATGCAAGAACAATGCGCTATAACTCAAGTTTTGTTTCAACAAATTATTTAAATGTTCCAGGAATATATACGTTTGGAAATTCGAGCGGACCAGTTGTTGCATCTAACTTTTCTTCTCAATTGCTAGTTACAAGTATTTATGGTTCAGCAGATTTTTCTTATAAGAAGTATTTCAATTTAAATACAACTCTTCGTACAGATAAATCTTCTGCAATTCCGGGTGCCAAATCTAGTTTGTATCCGTCAGCATCGTTAAGTACTGTAATATCCGATTATATCAAAATGCCTGAAGCAATTTCTTTCTTTAAATTAAAAGGTTCTTTTGCAAGTGTGAGAGATGGTGGTACATCAGCTTATGTAGGCCCATCATCTTACCCGGTAGGTTATGGTGCAGCCTACACAACTTCTTATGATGGACCAACATATGATCTTGTTAATAAGGTTTATTCAACCAGATTGGATTACAATAATACCAATGCAGCATATTACACAGACAATCTATACGATGATATTAAAACTGCTTTAAGAACCAATTATGAAGCAGGTTTCGATATCTCTTTGTTCAAAAACAGGGTTAACCTTGATGCGGTTTATTTTACTTATGTAGATGGTCCTCAAATCTATAGAAATCCAATTTCGCAAACCACCGGTTATACTTCTTTAGTTACCAATGCAACCAAATTTGCAACAAAAGGTTTTGAAGTTTCATTGAATGCAAAAATTATAAAATCAAATAATTTTTCATGGGATGTATTAGCTAACTGGTCAACTTATAAACAAACGTATGCAGAGTTGCCTACAGATTCAATCTTAGTGGGACAGATTTTTGTCAAAAAGGGTGACAGGCTTGATATTTACCAGGGAAGAGCTTTTGCCAGAACACAAACGGGCGAAATAATAAATGATGGTGGCGGCAGGCCGATTGTGCTTCCCAAGAATCAGATTTTAGGTAATGCAAGTCCTGATTGGGTTTGGGGCTTTGTGAATAAATTTAACTACAAAAATTTTAGCCTTTTATTGCAAATTGACGGCAGGGTTGGAGGAGTAATGGAAAATTATATACGCAGACAAACTTTTAGAGGTGGTCGTCATATTGAAACCATTCAGGGTGAATTAGGAACTGCCAGGTACCAGGATTATGTAGGCGTAAAATCTTATTTGGGAGAAGGAGTTCAAGTTTTAAGTGGTACACCAATATTTGACCCGGTAACTGGGGTAATAACAAATTACAAGGACTTAACATTTAAAAGGAACGCAACCTTAACGTATGCCCAAGACTATGTGAGTCGTTACAATTCCCAGGCAGAGGGCAATCTTATGAACAAAACGTTTGCAAAACTTCGGGAGATTACACTTGGATATACTTTACCACAATCATTTTTAAATAGAACATTCATACAGTCAGCGTCAATTTCTTTTGTTGCGAGAAACCTGTTTTATTTCGCCGATAAAAAACATAAGGATTTAGATTTAGACCAGTATGCAGGTACACAAACATCCAGCAATCTTCAAACACCTACCGTAAAGAGGTTTGGGTTTAATCTAAATATTGTTTTTTAGGGAAGCATTAAAAAAATTAAAAAATAAATAAAAATTATGAAACTTAAAATACTAACGCTGTGCCTCGTACTTATAGTAGCGACCAGTTGTAATAAAAAATTTGATGAACTGGTTATAAATCCAAACAGCCCTGAAAGCGTACCAGCAGCACTCGCTCTCAATGGAGTTGAAGTAAGCATTAACCAGCGGCCATGGGGATTAGATCACAGGTGGGGGCAATATGCATGTTGTAATTACAATTATTATGGCAACCAGGAGTATAATTGGTCTGGTGCAACACTGCTTTACACCACATTAAAAAATGTAATAAAAATGGAAGAAGAGGCTAAGAAGTCTGGTGGTAAAGATGTTAATCCATATACAGCTTTAGGTAAATTTTTTAGAGCGAATTTATTCTATGATATGACGATGAGAGTAGGTGACTTACCTATGTCAGAAGCTTTAAAGGGTAATGAAATATTGAAGCCAAAGTATGATACACAAAAAGAGATATTTGTACAAATACTCAAATGGCTCGATGAATCTAATACCCAATTATCGCAGTTGATAAATGCAGCAGACAATACATTATTAGGCGATTTTTATTTTAATAACAATTTGCGTAAATGGCAAAAAACTGTCAATACTTTTCGTTTAAGAGTTCTTATAGCGCTAAGTAAGAAAGAACTTGATGCTGATTTGAAAGTAAAGGAGAGTTTCGCTAGCATAGTAAGTAATAAAAGCTCTTTTCCTTTAATGGATGGCATGGCGGATAATTTTCAGTTTGTTTATGTAAACATCACTAATAAATATCCTACAAATCCAGATAATTATGGATTTGATGCCACTCGTTACAATTCATCTTCCACTTTTCTTTCCTTATTAACAGGCAGAAAAGATCCAAGAACTTTTGTAGTTGCCGAGCCAGCTGGTTCAAAATTAAAGGCAGGATTGTTGCCATCAGATTTTGCAGCTTATGTAGGTGCAAGTCCTGCTGAAGACCTTGCGGATATGTCTTTTAAATCTGGTATTAATAATGGAGCTGCCTTTGTACCCGGCGAATATTCATTTTATGGAAGAAAACGTTACTACAGCAATTATTTAGCAGAACCTACCATTTTAATTGGCTATTCAGAAATGTGCTTTAATATTGCTGAGGCAGCAAATCGTGGCTGGATTTCCGGAAACGCCGAAGAATGGTATAAAAAAGGAATTGAATCTTCAATTGGGTTTTATGGAATTAAAGAAGGTGCAAATACCCTTGCTTATTTAAAAGCAGGTGGCAAGGTTACAGAATCAGCCGATTATATTAATTACTCAGTAAACTTTGTATTTAATGACTACTATAATCAGTCTATTGTAAAATATGCTGGAAACACAACACAGGGTAGGGAGCAAATTTTGACTCAAAAATATGTTTCTATGTTCCAGAATTCTGGCTTCGAAGGTTATTATTTAAACAGAAGAACAGGAATACCCACTTTTGCAAGCAACGGTCCGGGTACCGGCAACAGTGGAAAAATTCCTAAGCGTTTTCAATATCCTTCTACAGAAAGAACTACTAATGGAGTTAACTTAACAAATGCCCTAACTGCTCAATTTGGTGGTCAGGATAATATTGATGCTGAAATGTGG
>JBBQXO010000294.1:0-3910 GCA_038209595.1 Chitinophagales bacterium | reverse complement strand
TTGGTGAAAGCTTCGATGAATATGTACAGACAGACACAGTAAATACAATCAATTTTCAAATTGATGAGTTTCCCTGTTTTAGTGACGTTTATAAGGGGCTTCAAACTGAATTCAGTGTAAATCTGCCAGAGGGAAAATACGCTGCTGAATGGATAAATACGGCGTCACTTAAAGTAGTCTCTAGTGAAGTATTTGAACATAAAGGAGGGGAGAAAACAATTGATACACCTGTATTTAATTATGATGTCTTATATTACTTAAAACGAATTTAGAGAATTTAAATTCGAAACTTGCCCTTATTAATCTACTTTTTGCAATGTACCCCTACCTCCACCAAAAAAGAGGCGGTAATTTATGTGCCTGCGCTTTTGGTAAACCACAGTCATGAAAGTGGAAAGCCTGTTTCAAATTCAGATAATCTGAAGCTACTAAAAATGGAAGATGGGTATGCGGTTTTCGAGGTGCGATCAGGAGAATATGCGTTTGAAACGAAATATCAACCTTAAGGGCTTCTAAGTAAACGCCTCAAAAAAGCAATGGCAGCAATCCCGACGGAATGGGATGAAAGGATTCGTCGTTCATGGTGGTATTGTAAGGTAGAAAAATAGTTGGCAAGTTTTGGTTCTGAATTAAACACGCAAGTACTAACATTAAAATAATTGATGAATTCTGTCATTTCGAGACCCGAGAAATATTTTTCACCTATGTGTTATGACAAGTTTAGGTAATAGTTCGTGCCTAAGTTCTTCTTTAAACAGATTTCTCCCTTCGGTCGAAATGACCTTGGTTCTCGGTTAGGCGGAGAGGGAGAGGGGCGGCTCCGCCGCTAATGCCATTTACTTAACTTTTTTTAAATGAAGAATTAGTTTTAAAAATGGTAGTAGAACCTTAAAAATAGCATAATAGTAAAAATAAATTCGTTTTTTATTTGAATGGTGGCTCCTATCAATAAACTAAAGGCTTTATTTTTCTATACTTTTGAATATTTTTGAGCTAACGACAATAAAAAATAACATAAAAAACACAAAGTGAGATAATTACATATGCAAGTAGGCCCAGTTTTTAGGCATACCTAACCCATGCAGGTTGTGACAACAAACTGCCAAATGAGAAAGCGAAGCGGATTATTTTTACAATGCTGGTTTATAGCACATAAAAGCCTTCTTTCGCGAACCTTTTTTTCTTTTATCCCGGGGGAATTTCCTTCCGGGCTTTATTGCCTCTGTATTTATTTTGAACGACACCCATAATGAATCTATAATTGAGGTGATTTTGCTAGTCCCCCTGACGAATAGTAGCACCAGCCTTTTTCTGACGTCACTCAATGCCGAAGTCCAGTTTATTTGTCGCCGGTACTTGCATTTTGCGCTTGATTCGCATATTTCATCACCAACAGGCTCAGCAAGAAAAGAAACCAGGTTGAGCATGAATATATTTGCGTAGAAATCTTGCAAAACCCCGTTTACCTTCATTGATGAAAAGAATTCTATTAACAGGCGCTGCATGAATTTCTTTATTTCTTCTTCAACCCCCCAGCGCTTGTCATACAACTCTTTTATACATTCGAAGCCGTATTTTTCAATGTCAAGAAGCGATAAGGCCAGCACTTCTGTTTTACCGCACGGCAATTCAATCCTCACCAGCCTTACTAGAAAAGGGGTGAAATCCACCCTGTGCTTTTTGCAGTTGTCCATCGTTTCGCCCGATGGGGTCCATTCCAAGACGCAGTCTGATTTTCCCGATGCGAGGAACCCCTTTATTAAATTTGAGCAGTGGCTCATCCTGATGCAGAAATCAGCTTTTCTTCCCAGTATTGCCTTCATTATCCTGAAGTACCCATAATTGGCATCCGCTGTTATTAAATCACCTTTGAACACGCACGCGAGGTGGTCCTCAAACATGGACTGTTCCCCGACCTTTAACGATTCCATCTGGGCATCCAGGGTTATAAAATTCAACACGTCGACTAAAAAACCGACCCTTGCCTGCGGGATTTTTGTCCCTATCGAGTTCGTGTGGTGGCAACCATACTTCTCGAGCAACTCTTTGGAAGAAGGGAGGTTCAGCTCCGAGCCGTCCGTTGCCAACAACCGAAAATGAAACCACCGCTTGCCTTGAATGTTAGCATAAAAAAAGCGGACGATATATTTGTGCAAGTCAATGAATAATGCGTGGCTAATCCTTTGCCTGGCCCTGCAAAACGCGCTGCCGGTAACCCAATTAACGACTTCATCGACCTTAAAAATGGTCGTGTAAAACGATTTGAGTTCCGTTTTAACCGATGATTTTAGGAGTTGGAGGATAAGTAAGGTGACAGTTTGGAAGGATGATTTCCTATTACGCGTAAAGTGTTTTTCATCAAAGCAATACGCGGAAATAAAATCGCCTTTTGTTAATAACTTTGACGGGTTTTTAAAGAGTTTGGCATGAATTTTTTCGGCTATCTGCATGAGCCTTCATCAGTTTCTCAAAAAAATCTTTTTTCTTCATAATGGTAAATTTTGTTAAATATTTATGAAAGATAGTGAAAAACATTGATATAAACAACTGATATAATGAATATTGTAAATTATTTGCTTAAGTAAATGGCATTAGCGAAGCTACCCCTTCTCCCTCGCCCACTTTAAAAATAACCCAGGTCATTCCGACCAACGGGAGGAATCTCATGAAAGTTTTACGGAAGGTAATTGAATGCTTATCTATGATGATAAATGATCAATTCTGTCATTGGTACCGAAGGGAGAAATCTGCTTATCAAAACTTAGATGTTCATTGCTCGAGTTCGCATTTTGTTAGATGGTAAGAATACATTGCTGGCTATGAAAATTCAATTGGACAGGCCATTTGCATCGCGGGGGAACAAATTAGTGACTCATACACCCATAAGCTCCACCCTACTCTATATCATCTTCCGGGGCCTTTTCGGGTGGTGTAAGGCTGTATGCTATGCCCTCCATTTCGTAACCCGGAATTTCTCCATAACCCCCTTTGGCTTCTGCTTTGGTAAGGTAAATTATGTATGCGCCTAAATTGGCTGCTCTTTTCTGCAACCGTATGGTAGCGCTTTGCTTTGCGGCTTTTTTGCTGCGCGAGTTCGACGCGGATATGGCATTTACCAAGCCTACTTCATACAAACCCTTGGTCTCATCTTTATTATCCGTTATCAACACCCCTTCCCAAGAACCTTCGTCAACCATCATAAGCAATGGTTTGTTCAATTGCTCAATTTTGCCGCTGCGGTATATAATTTTCTCTATTTGCTTTCTCTCAATCGAAATAACCTCTTGCTTATTGGGTTGCATAAAATACACATCAGTGGCAGTAACTTTTGTAACATCAACAATTAATTTCCGTCCCCCAAGCTTAACAATAGTGTCCATGGGCACTTCCTTCTTTTGCGAAGGGGTTTGCGCAAAAACAGAAAGGCTTGAAACGAGCATTAGTAATAAAACTAAAAAATTCTTCATTTTAAAATTTCTTTTTAAAACACCATTTCTCATCAGCTTTTAAAGGTGTTATATGTTATCATCCAATATTTCCTCTGGCAAAAAAATAAAAACCCAATGCAGCCAAAATAAAAGCATGCAACATTCCAGTGTCCAATAATCCGCCAAAATTAACAATTAATTTGTATACGGATAAACCAAATATAATCAATCCTGAAATTACCGTTAATCCGGGTTTGGAAATAAAGCCTCCAATTATCAGCAAAACACCAAACAAAATATATGCCGCGGCAATATAAAATGAAATGTTTTTTACATGGAATGCTTTTACTGTGTTAAAATACAACACAAACACCAAAAACAAAAGTGCAAAACGCAAGAGCCATTTTGCCAAAGGTACTGCTGCTTTAAAGGGTTTCATATTATAATATTTCTATAAAAAAATCAATAATGATTATAATTCG
>JBBQXO010000293.1:0-3911 GCA_038209595.1 Chitinophagales bacterium | reverse complement strand
TCTATTATTGTAAGTGCTTGTGTTCTGAAAATATCCTGTAAATATGGTATGTAAATTACTGCCATCTGCAACCCTAGTGTTAGAAATACAGCTCCAATCAGTTGTTTATTTCCGAAAACGCCTTGGCTGAAAAGTGATTTCCAGTCGCTGCGGATAGCCAATGCATGTCCCATTTGTGATATACTTAAAACTGTAAATACCATTGTCATCCATTTCTCATTGCCAGCGTGTATAGCCCAACCCTGTGTTGCTATACACACAGCAGCCATGAGCAAACCCACCCAAAGAATATGAATGCCAATACCGCCACTGAATATACTTTCATTTGTTTTACGAGGCGGTCGTTTTAAAATATTCTCCTCGGCTTCTTCGGTGGCAAAAGCAAGTCCGGGCAACCCATCTGTTACAAGATTTATCCATAGAATATGAATGGGAAGGAGCGGAATTGGCAAACCGATAAGAGGTGCAAGAAAGATAGTCCATACCTCCCCGCTATTGCTTGTCATAGTGTATTTTATAAACTTGCGTATGTTGTCAAATATCCTACGACCTTCCCGCACTGCTTTTATAATGGTGGCAAAATTATCATCTAACAAAATCATGTGTGCCGCTTCTTTTGAAACATCAGTTCCTGTAATGCCCATTGCGATACCAATATTAGCTCGTTTCAATGCAGGGGCGTCATTCACGCCATCGCCGGTCATTGCTACAAAGTGATTTTTCTTTTGCAGGGCTTTTACAATATTTAGTTTTTGTTCGGGCGACACACGGGCATACACTTTTATGGATTCAATTTCTTTTTCAAATCCCGCATCCGTAAAATTTGCAAGTTCTGTTCCTGTAATTACTTTGTCTGTATCATGGCGTAAAATTCCTGTTTCAATAGCAATGGCTTTTGCTGTAATGGGGTGGTCGCCTGTTATCATTACCGGAGTTATGCCTGCCGTATGGCAATCAGCAATGGCCTGTATGGCTTCGGCACGTGGGGGGTCAATCATTGCAGCCAATCCAATAAATCTTAAATCGGTCTCAATGCTTTCAATAGAAATAGTTTCGGGTAAAGCATCAACTAGTTTTACGGCATAAGCCAGAACTCTTTTACCTTGTTCAGCAAATTTGGCTGTTGCTTCATTTATTTCTTCTGCATTTGCGTCTATACAGTTGGTTAAAATATTCTCCACCGCACCTTTTGTCACTATCAGCCACTGTCCTGCTATGGGATAAATAGTAGTCATTCGTTTACGCACCGAGTCAAATGGCAATTCCTGTTGGCGTTTAAAATCCGTCAACCATTTTTGGTCGTAGTCTTTGTTTTTTCTGGCATATTCAACCAATGCAACTTCGGTTGGGTCGCCTTTGAGTTGATTACTTTCATCTATTATTACATCGTGGTTCAATTCCATCGAAAGCAACAATAATTGCTCTGGTGAAAATTCATGAATGATTGCTGCTTTTGGTGAAATCCAACAATCCATCACCGTCATTTTATTTTGAGTGATGGTGCCTGTTTTATCCGAACAGATGTAGGTAACAGAGCCCAATGTTTCGACGGCAGGCAATTTTCTGATGAGTGCATTTTTACGAACCATTCGTTTTGCACCCAAGGCCAAAGCAATAGTGATAACTGCTGGCAATGCTTCCGGAATAGCAGCTACGGCTACCGATATGGCTGTTAATAACATCCGTATAGGATCTTCACCACGAAGCAAACCTGTACCGTAAATAATTGCACAAATAAAAATTACGACAAAAGATAATTTTTTTCCAAAGTCTGCCAGTCGTTTTTGCAGTGGTGTTTTAGTTTCATCTTCCTGAAGCAGTTGAGCAATACGACCAATTTCGGTTTTCATACCTGTTGCCACTACAATTCCTTCACTTCTTCCATACGTTACAATCGTTGTTTTGTAAGCCATGTTGAAGCGGTCGCCCAGTGGTGAATTTTTTATGGTTATTTCATCTGTATTTTTTTCTACCGCATTCGATTCTCCGGTTAATGAGGCTTCCTCAATTTTCAAAGAATGAGTTTCTATAAGGCGAATGTCTGCCGGAACGGACATGCCTGCTTCCAGTATTATAATATCCCCAGGCACTAATTCGGATGCAGCAAGTTGAATAATATTTCCTTCCCTACGAACAGTGGCATTAAATGCTGACATTTTTTTTAATGCCTCCATCGCTTTTTCTGCACGATATTCTTGTACAAAGCCTATAATTGCGTTCAATACCACAATAATTAAAATAACAACCGCATCTTTTAAATCGCCAACGGCAAAAGAAATTGCTGCCGCTGCTAGCAGAATAAGAACCATTACATCCTTAAACTGATGCAGCAGTAAAACGAAAATGGATTTTTTCTTTTTTTCTATTAACTCGTTTTTACCATACTGCTTAAGCCGATCCTCTGCTTCTGCTGTTTGAAGTCCTTTTGAACTTGTATGAAGCATTTCTTGAATTTCTGATATGGGTAATAGATGATAATTCATGATTGAAGATTATATAAGATGACCATATTAAAAATAAACATAATTACAATAAGCAAAGTATCCCACGCAAGCAAAAAAGGTTTACTTTTTGAGCGATAGGTAAGCCCTATAATGGCAATTGCCGTCATGGTAATTATAGAGAATACGGAGATGATATTACTTTCCGAGGCATCCACTAAAATATGTCCTTTCGTATAAAAAATATTGCCAATAGCCAAAATGAAGATATTGAACAAGTTACTACCCAATAAATTACCTACAGCCATATCAATAGCCCCCATTCTGATTGCTGCTATCGAAACAGCCACTTCAGGAAGCGTTGTAGAAGCGGCTAACAAAATTGTACCTGTAAATGATTTGTTTAATCCTGTTTGATTGGAAATTTGTTCTACAAAATACGGAAGCAACAATGCGGCTCCAATGACAATTAAAGCGTTTATCGTGTACCAAAAAAAAACTTTTTTGAGCGATGTTTTATTTTGTAATTTCAATAGGTTTGATGGAATATCTGGTGTTGGGTGGTTTTTATCATATTGATAAACCAACTTAATGGAAACCAAATAAACGGCGATAAAAACAATACTGCTTATCCCAATCCAATCAATTACTTTAAAATCATACGGTATAAACAGTCCAATACCTACAAAAGAGAACAAAACAATACCCAATGCACCCGCAAGCACATGGCTTTGTGAAGCGACAGAGAATAAGCTTTTTCTTTTTGAAAATACATCTAAAAGCGATAATATGGCTAAGTTAAACGCACAAGCCCCTAATACATCACCAACTGCAAAATCGGCAGATTCTATGATGCTTGCCGAGCTTATGACAACAAATAATTCGGGCAAACTTGTTACCGAAGCCATCATGATTAAACCAAACCATGCCTTACCCATTCCGGTTAATTCGGCCATTTGGTCTCCGTAATGTGCCAATTTAGTACCGCTAAAAAAAATTATAGCAGCACAAAGTAAAAATCCGAGTATTGTTACTAGCATAATGAAGGTTAACTTATCAAAAATGTGTATGTGGAAGCTGCTTATTTTCACTTTTTCAACCTTTTAAATTTTAAGTCAGGTTGATGGACTAATTGTCAGGTCTAGGCTTGCTTGCGTTAGAAGGCTTTGTGTTGGCGTGGAAATCAAATAGCGTCAACCCACCATATCATAATACCAACTGTTGAACAAACAACTTTCGCTGACATAACACCCATTTAGTGTGTAAAAGTATGACATTGCTCTTTCATCTGTTGGTACCATTAAAATCACACCATGAAAAATAGGGTATGTATAGCCGCCGCAACCTGCTTACCGATAGGCAGTCCCCACCACCTGAGGGTAATTTTCCTTTCCATTTAAAATTAGAAAAAGGATAAGGCGCAATCTTTCTTTTTTGGGGTCATCGTTTGGAATATCTAAGTGTTTTACA
>JBBQXO010000292.1:0-3936 GCA_038209595.1 Chitinophagales bacterium | reverse complement strand
ACGGCTTTAGCCATTTTTACAGATGATAACCTCAGCTACAAGCCCGATAGCTATCATTACGAGTTTATGGGCACCAAGCAGATGTATACGTTTAATACTTATAAAATATTGGAACAGGATGAAAAAGCCTTGTCACAAGATACGAATCCTTTTGCCATAGTAGTGTTGACAGTATTAATGGCCATAAAAAACAAAAAAACAAATGATGAGGATTTACTGAAACTGAAAACAGATTTATTCCGTAGCATGTATGCCCGCAATATGGACAAAAACAGCATGCGGGCATTAGCCGGTTTTCTAAAAATGTATGTGCATTTTTCAAAACCGAAAAGCTACCGTATCTTTAATAACGAAATAAAGACAATCACCAATAATAATATTACCATGGGCATAGAAGAACTGGTATTGCACCTTACCGAGCAAAAAGGAATTGAAAAAGGCAAAGTGGAAGTGGTAAGAAATCTAATAACAAAACTTGGGTTATCGGATGAACAAGCAGCCGATGTAGCCGGAGTTACTATAGCATTTGTACAGCATGTACGGGCTACTTTACAGAAATAATAAAAAAAATCTAATACTACTTTAAAATACAGCTAAGACCTATTTAGCAGTAAAAAGTTATCACTTTTTGGGGTTTCTGGTGCAATTTGAGCTTTTATTCAAGAGGAATGGGTACTTTAAAAAAATCATTCTTATCTGGATTTGATTTTTTTGAAAATTAGCTTCAATTATTTTAGGGTTAAAGCTTATCATTTTTTTATTCAATATTAAAAATATGCGAGCTGCTATTTACCATACATTCCAAGGGCTTATTGAAGTTGCACAGGTTGCAGACCCTGCTCCTCCCGAAGATGGCGTGGTAGTAAAAGTAAATGCCACCGGTTTGTGCCGCAGTGACTGGCATGGATGGATGGGGCATGATGCCGATATCCGATTGCCACATGTGCCGGGTCATGAGTTGGCAGGCACCATTGTGGCAGTAGGTAAAAATGTAAAACGTTTCAAAAAAGACGATCGTATTACAGTACCCTTTGTATGTGGCTGTGGTCAGTGTCCTCCTTGTCAGGCGGGGCAACAGCAGGTTTGCGACCATCAATCACAACCCGGTTTTACACATTGGGGCTCATTTGCCGAATTTGTAGCACTCGATCATGCTGATATCAATCTGGTAAAAATACCGGATAGGATAACTGATACCACAGCCGCTATTCTTGGATGCCGTTTCATCACAGCCTTCCGCGCTATAGTGGCTCAGGGACGGGTAACCGGCGGACAGTTCGTGGCGGTACATGGCTGCGGAGGTGTGGGTCTTTCTGCCATCATGATAGCAAGCGCTTTGGGTGCACAGGTAATTGCCGTTGATATAAACGAGGACACCCTGTCACTTGCCCGGGAACTTGGGGCTTTTGTCACCATAAAGGCAGGAGTATCAAAAGATGTAGTTGCTTAAGTAAAAGAATATACAAAAGGCGGAGCACATGTTTCCATCGATGCGCTTGGAAGTGCAGCAACTTGTTACAACTCTGTGGCCAATCTGCGTAAGCAAGGAAAGCATATACAAGTTGGGCTTATGACCGGAGATCACGCCAACAGCTCCCTGCCAATGGACCTTGTGCTGGCCCATGAACTGGAGATTATTGGAAGCCACGGCATGCAGGCACATCAATATCCGCAAATGCTCGAAATGATTCTTCAGGGAAAATTACACCCCGAAAAGCTGATTGAAAAAACCATTTCGCTTACAGAAGTCCCAGATGCTTTGGCCAATATGAACCGGTTTGAACAAAAAGGTATTTGGGTGATAGATACCTTTTAAAATTGGCTTCAAAAAGTCATTAAGAATTTATAATATATGTTTCTGGAAAACGTGCCTAAAACCGATTTTAACCTCGAGTATTTTTCCACTGGCGCAAATGGGAGAAATTTCTTTAATGGAATGAATGGACCGTTTAGATGTAACCAATCAAAGCATTTATTTAGCAATGTATCAATTGCTTACTGAAGGCCGTTTGAAGAAGCATGGCCGGGTGCCCAAGAGGGAATTTTAATGACAAAATCTAAAAAATGCTTCTGCCCACCAAAAATGGTAGTGGACGTTTGGATGGCAATTTTAATCAATCTGAAGAATTCAAATCATAAAATCAGATTTGAATTCTTCAATCTTATTACCATCAAGGTCTATAACCTAATTTTCATATTATAAATCCATTAATTTTCCCAAAGAACCCTAATTAAATCCAAATAAATATATGCGGGTAAAAGTAAAAAGGCAGCACCTCCCTTTAATCAAAAAACCCAAAAAGGTATTGGTTTTCAAAAGTTATATCAAATAATTCGGGCATTTTCAAATACTCACTTTTAAAAGTTTTCTTTTTGTGGTATTGCTTTTGATTCAGGATAAATTTTACCAACCGATCAATTTGAGAATGGCTGTATGAAAAGGTACCAAAGCCTTCTTGTCAATTAAATTTATAAGGAGTAAAGCTGTTTTCTTTTATAAATGTATTACTCGATTTTTTATTTCCTGTACCAGGTTTGATAGTTTACAATCGGGTTCATACCAATAAAAAGATGGATATGATCTGGCAATCCGTTGATAGCAATAAATTTTTGACCTTTTTGTTTTACAATGATAGTTATGTACTTGTATAATTCATTTTCCCATTCGGGCATAATAAGGCAATTCTGTTTTTTTACGACAAATACTGCTTAAATATAAATTTGGGAGTATTTATTTCGCATCTTTCAGGTTGTTTGGAATATTGAAAATATTTTGTAGTTTAAAGCTAAAACATATGTTGGCTTTTCAAAATAGTAGAGCATTTTTTTTGTGCATTATAAGAAATATGTGACCCGACTGATGCCGTTTTATAAGTTGAGTCGAACCAGGTTAAAAGTCATAGATATAAGACAACAAGAGAATGACAATTATTAATGATAATATTGTAGATTTTTTGGTTTGATAATAGAGTGATTATTTATGTAAACACATATTTAACCTGATTCATGAAAATTGTTTAGCTGCTTAAAATCAATATTGATAATACTTTCAAAGAACTAAATATTCTCTGAACGCAACACTAATGCCTAATCATCTTAAATCATAACAGATTATCGTCTACTTTTAACAAGAATTGTCTTTTACTTGAATTGTTACAATCAATTCAATGAATGACTGAAACTGAATGGTTATGAAAAGGTTGATATCGCTTGTTGGTTTGGTATGTTTGCTTTTTGGCTGTAAACAAAAAGAAACCCTTTGGATTGTTTCTGCACCTGCAGGTGAAGCCCCTGTAAGTATAGACCGCACCGGCAAAACCGTTTTACCCAACGGGCGGTTCATTACTCCGGCAGGCAAAACCATTACCACAGCACCGCATCCGTACGGGCTTACTTTGAGCGCCGATGGCAACATTGCAGTCACAGCTAACTCAGGTACCAATCCGCTTTCTATTACGATTATCCGCAACCTGTTAAGCAGCAATCCAGAAGTCCGGCAGATTCCTCCCGGCCCCTCTACTGATAAAGGCGTACTTGCTTCGGTATTTATGGGGTTGGCTATTTCACCCGATAACCAAACCATTTATGTTGCCGGCGGACAAGAGAATAAAATTTACCTGTTTGATGTGGCGACCGGAGCCGCAAAAGATTTTATTGATTGTGGGTTTAAAGATGCAAATAACGATTACAGCCATGGATATATCGGTGACCTGAAACTCTCCAAAGATGGCAAAACCCTGTATGCCGTGGATCAGATTGGATTCCGGATGGTGATGGTGAATACCGAAACAAAGACTTTGCAGCATTCCGTTGCTGTAGGTCGCTATCCTTTTGGCATCTGCCTCTCTCCCGATGGAAATAAAGTGTATGTAGCCAATGTGGGCATGTTTCAATATGGATATATCAAAAACGGCAAGGGTAAAGAGGCCGGCATTC
>JBBQXO010000291.1:0-3994 GCA_038209595.1 Chitinophagales bacterium | reverse complement strand
ATTAAGCATTAGCAACGGAGGAAACATCCATATTTCTGTATCCCAAAAAATATGACCGTTATAAGGTGTTTGAAGGGAGAGCCCCATTGGAGCAATACTTAAATCAGAATCTCCTCTACCAAATGCATATAAATGATAAAGGGCTAAACGAACGTCTTGTTGCGATTGTAAATCACCTTCAATTATTATATCTCCTTGCCATAATTTATTCCATTCTAATGTATGTTGCGCTAAGAGAACTTCTTTTGAATTTAATAAATTGAAAATTACCATTCTTTCTGATTCTGACTTTGGGTCAGAAAAATCATTGGTGGTACATTGAGCACCAGTCCATGCAAAATCTAAATTTTCATTTTTCTTTAGTGTATAATCAAATGATAATGTGTTTTCATAGTCCGAAATAATATTATGCATCAGTTCTGGTCGTTGATCTTCTCTGGAAGAATTTATTTTATGCCATATAAAGGTTCCTGATGTACTAACCAGGTGTTTCCCAAATGGACTTTTTGCAACAGATTGCAAGATTGGCATTGTGGTTTCTACATCTTTTAATATTTGAAAAGTATTTATTGGAGTTTGATACTCTTTTGGAATGAGTATTTTTCCTGTAACCTTTACATCAATAGCTTTAGTAGCCTGTACCCTGATGTCAATATATCCAGTATATTGTAAATTGCGAAGGGCGTACACGGTGCATGAAATTTTCGCTTTGTTGTTGTAGTCAAAAGTGGTGGTTAATGCAGCACCTTTCATATCCATTGTTTGTTGCCAATTTGAGATATTAACTTCTGTTATTTTTTCGCCATCAATATATATATCAAGGTTTCCGAAATTCATACCGTGAAGAATCTGACTTACTTTTAGGTTAGGGTCTATATCATAAACATTGTTTAGTACAATGTGCTGTATTTGAAGAGGCTTTGAAGATGTCAACATCCCTATTCTACCATTTGCAATAGCAATTCCTGTATAATTTGAATTTTCTTTTGTACTTATATGCCATCCGTCATTTTGAGCATTTAGATATGAATTTGAAATAAGAAATAATAGAAGAAGTATTTTTTTCATTACTGTTTGTTTTAAATGAGTGCCAACGATCGGGTATTGCTGCAGGCATGGAATTCATTGCTGTGCCTGCCCCCAACCGCTGATGAACCTGTCTGCCGGTAGGCAAGTAAAGTTATAAAAGTAAAAGATAACAACCTCTTTTAGATTTGTATTTCCATCCCCATGGGCAGCAATACCCATGTTATAGGGCGTTTTGGTCGTCATTGTGGTATGTAAATTACTTTACCTCCGTCACCGCAATAATAAAATGCCTCGTCCTTTTTGGTGAAAATTATGTTTTTGTCGTGTGTTACTTCTAATGTTTGATTGTGAAGCCAACGTGCTGTAACAAACTGTCCTTGTCCTGTAAAATAAAATACTGATCCACCGCCTGAACCAACATCAATGTCCCAATGGATACTTGAACCCGTTTGTCCATAAACGCCATTCGTGTAATGTTCACTTGCTTCAAAAACCTTTTTTCCGTCTTGTGCAATTATTCGTACAATATCTACCTGTTTAAATTCAAATTTTTATCGAACTCTCCGTTTGGGTTTGTCTCTTTCGGTTGAAATTTTTTTTAGAAAGTTTTCGAGTACGGTCCCTCTCCTTTTTATTGCCTTTTCATCTGCTTCAAGTTCTTTCCAAAGGTTAAAGTCGTTGCCACTTTCTATGATTTCTTTTACCTTCTTAAGAATAGATGGGTCTAACGATTTAGTTTCCCATTGTGCTAATGCCAGCGCAAATAGACTATTATTTTTATCTTCATAGTCGCTAAAAGTATCTTCAAAATCGTCCTGGAGTTGTCTTGAAATGTCACCGGGGTTTTGTCCTTGGTTGTATAGGTCAAAGAAGTTTTGGTAAATGTCAAGAAAAGAGTCGTTGCCGTTTATGGATGTATTCCAGGTTCCCATTGTTTGGTTGTGTTGTTTTAAAATGGCATACAACGGACAGGTATTGCCGAAATGCAGGGAATAGAATTCCGTCCGCCCGGCTAACCGCTGCTGAGTAAAGGTAAAAAAGATGATGATATGCACATAGCTAAATAGATAAGGTCAAGCTGGATATGCAGCCCAACAGAATTACTACAGTTGAAACACGGCTTCCGTCAGCCTGCATTTTGGCAATACAAATGTTGTAGGTAGCCCTTCTCGGTCTTTCGTTTTGGTTGTACCTAAAGAAAAACAGGTGATGAAAATTATTTCACCACCTGTCCTAAATGAATTTGAATTATTAGTTTTTAATTACTTTATGTGTGGTTATTTTTTGTCCGTCTAATATCTGTACGAAATAAATTCCCTTTGTCAATGAAGAAAGATTAATGCTTGTAAGGGTGAAATGACAAGAACCTTTTTAACTTCTTTTCCTAAAGCATTATATAATTTAACTGTGACCCTTCCAACGTCTTTTGAGTTAATGGAAATGTAAAGGACATCGTTAACTGGATTTGGAAATACTGATACTAAACCATCTTGCTTAACAATTTTTTCTTTTGGTGTTTTGCTTGGGCTTACCCTGAATGGTTCTTCTCCATTGTCACAATTCATTGTTCCGGCACTTCCATAATAAACAGGGCTCCATCCACATGCGTTTTGATATTGATAAGTGAAATTAAAAACACTGGGATGCGTAGAAGCGGAAGTTACGTTGAGATAATCCTGCGTCAAAGAACTAACTGAACTGTAACTTACTGAAATTGACCATTGTTGAGCAATTACTCCCGTTTGAGTATAGCCATTTGGTATATAGGGTGTAAACGTCAAATATTCATTTGTGCACACTGAAAAACTGTTACCGGGCCCATTCGCCCCATAGTTAAAACGTTGACCTGTTAGATTAAAAGCGGGATAACCAGGTGCATATATCAAGGCAGGTGCACCAACCGTTACAGTAATATTTTTTGTTTCTGTTCCGCTACTACAAGCATTTGTTTTAGTAATGGTTGCGGTAAGTGTAACAACCCCGTCTGCAAGTTTAGTAAGCGTAGTTGAAGAACAGGAAGTACAGCTTAATGAAACAATACCACTTGGGCTTGCACTCCAACTAACAGAAGCATTACAAGGCAAGTTGTTTATTGAATAGCTTGATGTCCCAGTACAAAAACTTGAATTGCCACTAATTGATAAAGTAGGATTGCTTACTGATACTGTTACTATACTTGTTTGGTAAGAATTTCCTCCTGCAGTAACTGTAGCTGATACGTTTGAAGGAGTAGCTCCACAAACTGGAGTAAGTGATAAAGTATTTGTCGTTCCTGATGAATAAGTAGCTGGGGCAGGCGTGCCGCCAGGAAGCAACCAGCCGTTAGGTACTGTACCCAAATTCCAAGTATAGTTTGTTACCCCCGAGACATTGTTATTATTATTTACAGTAAATGTTAACGGCGAAGTAGAACCACATGCCAAACTGGGAGAACCAGGAGTAATTGAGAATGCTCCTGCAGGTGGAATTTCAACAATCTGAATTTTTCTGATATGAGTTAAAGATACAGTTTGGTCCGTTCCAGATGTTCCATTTGCTGGTACTGCAGCCATTAAAAGATAATTGAAATTCTGTGGGGCTACCCCGTCTAATAAATTGGGTGACCATGACCACCCCGTCGTAAATGCCATGTGACCATAATTATTGTCAAATCCAGCACTTTTACTAACTGGGCCTGTACAATTAAAGCTGGTGTTTAGTCCAGCACTATCATTGCTCCAATAAATAGCAGCACTGGGCAACAATGAATTCGCAGTACTTCCAAGGGTTGATTTTCCGTACAGTTTAATTTGATAAGTAAAGCCCTGCTTGAAAGGGTATCTTATAAAGTATTGTGTAGCACCTTTATTAGTTGTATTGATAGGTTTAGATTGAAGAATTATTGCCCCGTCAGTTTGCGAAAAGTAGGGAAAACCAAATGATGTCCGATGGACATATCCTTGAAATATTTTTGGGGTTCCGAATA
>JBBQXO010000290.1:0-4025 GCA_038209595.1 Chitinophagales bacterium | reverse complement strand
AGTCTTTGTTTAAATGATTAAAAATAAAATATCAGAAAGTTATGAAGAGAACGAAGTGGGGGAAGGAATTCCTTGATTTAGAGTAGTATAAAGTGATGGTGTGACGCGAAATAGTCCAGAATTAAACAATTCTCAGCTAGTTAATTTCTCTTACAAAACAAATGTGCATAAAAAATGAACGCTATTAACATTTTGTTTAATATTTTTTTATTTTTCATTAACACAATAACTACCTGTAACTGAAATTTTTATTAAAAAAATCCTTTCTTCCCTTCTTTTTGAATTTTTAAGACATCATTTCATCAGATATTATTAACAACTACCTCTACGGGTGGACAACCATCAAATTTTAACTAACTTTGGCCGTTTAATATTATAATAAAGGATTAATAAAAAATAAAAGACGTTGAGAATAGCAATATTGGATCTCTACGAAGGTTTTGCCAATCAGGGCATGCGTTGTATAAGAGAAATAATACAGGAATTTGCCGCGGTACAGGGCATTAGTATTCATTACGATGAATTTGATGTGCGGTTAAAAAATGAGGTTCCGGATCTTAGTTATGATGCCTATATAAGTACAGGCGGCCCCGGAAGCCCCCTCGAATCGGAAGGAAGTGAATGGGAAAGAGTGTATTTCAATTGGTTATCCCAATTGGAAAATTGGAATAATAACGCTCAAAACACTATAAAAAAGCCTGCTTTTTTTATTTGTCACAGTTTTCAGTTGTTATGCCGCCACTTTGAGCTAGCCCAAGTTTCCAAAAGGAAATCTACCTCTTTCGGCGTATTTCCGGTTCACCCAATATTGGGAGGAGACGGGGAACCTGTATTTAAAGGTCTTAAAATTCCTTTTTACGTTGTGGATAGCCGAGACTATCAGGTAATAGAACCAAACCACAGGAGGATGCGGCAAATAGGGGCAAAAATATTATGTATAGAAAAAGACAGGCCACATATACCGCTTGAAAGAGCAATTATGGCCATCCGATTCAACCCGTGGATGGTTGGTACACAGTTTCATCCCGAAGCAGATGGCATTGGTATGAGTATGTATTTACAGTCGGAAGAAAAAAAACAAACGGTCATTAATGCGCATGGGATTGAAAAGTGGCAGGATATGATTCTCCACCTGAACGACCCGGATAAAATAATATTTACACAAAAGCACATTTTGCCCAATTTTTTGTTACAAGCTTGTGAAGTTCATGAAATGGCAGCAGTCTAATCAAAGTTTCTTCTTTTTATTGATCCATTCAGGACTATTTTTGCACCTTGTTTTACATAGAGCTTATGAAGTTAGCGTGGTGGAAGATCCTAAGTATTGCCTTATTATTATATGCCTTTGTTGGTGGACTACTGCTTCCTACCCCAGCCCGCCCTATTGTAAATGAAAGCATACGTAATTTATATTACCATGTCCCTATGTGGTTTGGCATGATGGTGATTATGACAATTAGTGTAGTAAATGCCATCCGTTACCTGAGAACTTCTAGCCTTGAATACGATATATTGTCCTCGAAGTATGGTCTCACCGGAATGCTTTTTGGAATATTAGGCATTAGCACAGGTGCGATTTGGGCAAAATACACCTGGGGAGCACCATGGAGTAATGATATTAAACAAATACTGGCTGCAGTGGCTCTTTTAATTTATGCCGCCTATTTTGTTTTACGCAGTTCGCTCGACGACATTGATAAAAAAGCAAGGGTTTCTGCTGTGTATAATATTTTTGCTTACACCATGCTTTTCCCCACCCTATTTATAATACCAAGGCTTTATGATAGTTTGCACCCCGGAGGGGAAGGCAACCCGGCCATTAGCCAACGAGACATAGACCCGATTATGAGGATGGTATTTTGGCCAGCTGTTTTGGGTTGGACCTTACTGGCAGTTTGGATTACAACTTTGTTTGTGAGGGTTCAACGGTTGAAGGATAAAAATATATTACATGCTTTATAAAGGGAAATTACTTTTGATCGCTCTGTTTTACAGTTTTTTAATTCAGGTACAGGCACAGGTAGCCAAACCAGTTGAAATGGCAGATACCATGCGTAGTAATGGAAAAATCTATGTGGTGGTAGCCGTTATCCTTACCCTTTTTGCGGGACTGATCATTTACCTGGTAAGCCTGGATAAAAAAATTTCCCGCCTCGAAAAGGGCGCGGATTAAAGATTATGTTTCATTACATTTTATTTTGTACTCTTGCTTCTTAAACGATTGCAAATACCAAACATTTTTTTATGTCTTCAGATCCAGCGTACAGTTTTTTTGAAAGCGTAGGGGCCAGCTTTGATAAAGCCGCCGAGTTTACAAAATGGGATAAAGGGGTGCTTACCCAAATTAAAGCCTGTAACTCCGTTTACAGAATGCGTTTTCCGGTAAAAATGGATGATGGCCACATTGAAGTAATAGAGGCCTACAGAGTGCAGCATAGTCATCATAAAACACCCTGTAAAGGTGGTATTCGCTTTGCGGCGGAAGTAAATCAGGATGAAGTAATGGCATTGGCCGCCCTGATGACGTATAAGTGTGCCATTGTAAATGTTCCTTTTGGTGGCGGTAAGGGTGGAATAAAAATCAACCCTCGTAATTATTCTGCTTACGAATTAGAAAAAATTACCCGCAGGTACACCGCCGAACTGGTAAAAAAGAATTTCATTGGCCCTGGAATTGATGTTCCTGCTCCGGATTATGGAACAGGCGAACGCGAAATGGCCTGGATAGTGGATACTTACACTTCCCTTAACCCCGGTGATATTGACGGACTCGGTTGTGTTACCGGAAAGCCTATTACGCAGGGTGGTGTGCGTGGACGAAAGGAAGCTACAGGCCTTGGTGTATTTTATGGCATCCGCGAGGTGTTCAATATGCCTGAAGTAATGAACAAGATCGGACTCTCCATTGGCTTAGCAGGTAAAACCGTCGTAATACAAGGTTTGGGTAATGTAGGATACCATTCCGCAAAGTTTTTCCGCGAAAAGGGCAAATCTAAAGTGATTGCTATAGCCGAATACGAAGGGGCCATTTATCATGCTGAAGGCTTGAACGAAGAAGAAGTTTTTTTACATAGGAAATCTACCGGTAGTATCCTTAATTTCCCAGGTGCTACCAATATCGCAAATAGTTTAGATGCACTGGAACTGGAATGCGATATCCTTATTCCCGCTGCATTGGAAAATGTTATCAATGCAGAAAATGCAGACCGGGTAAAAGCCAAAGTGATTGGCGAAGCAGCCAACGGCCCTTGCTCTCCAGATGCTGATGAAATTTTTATTAAAAAAGGGATTATTGTAGTACCTGACATGTACCTGAATGCAGGGGGCGTAACTGTATCTTATTTCGAATGGTTGAAAAACTTGAGCCATGTACGTTATGGCCGTCTTGAAAAAAGATTTACCGAGAACCTGAATGCCCAAATTCTGCAGCAGATTGAGGATCTTACTGGCAAAAAGGTAGACAATGAAGCCCGCCAACTGATAATGCATGGTGCCGACGAAGTGGATCTTGTACACAGTGGCCTCGAAGAAACCATGATAAGTGCTACCCGCGAAATAGTAGATGTATGGCAAAAGAGTCCGGAAATACCAGATATGCGCACTGCCGCCTATGTGGTTGCCATTAATAAGGTTGCGAATGCCTACAATGAGCTGGGGATTTTCCCATAAATAAAGCGTTCCAATAAAAAGCGGGGTTTCTTTTTTTAAAGGAGACTCCGCTTTTTTTATTTTACCTCTCATCCGATTATAAATCGGTAATGGGTTTGTATTTTGGTACCAGGGCTTTCATACCAAACCAGGCAATAAGATAAGCAACGGCACATATTCCAAACATAATTGTATAAGAAGTCGTCATTTCTGCAAGGACCAATGGTTTTTGCAAGGCCAATACTTTTTCAAAAGCTGAGGCATCCACCTGTTGTAATTTTGCTGTTACATCAGCTGAAAGGCTATTTAAATCGATGGTATTTACATCAATAGAATCTCCGTATTTATTAATTAAAGGCATGGTTCTGATGGTGGCT
>JBBQXO010000289.1:0-4067 GCA_038209595.1 Chitinophagales bacterium | reverse complement strand
GCTTGGTCACACCGGGTTGGAAATAACCATTACCGGAAACGACCGTGTAGCAGGTGATTATTGGGTAATTGCTGCCAGGCCCGAAACACCCGACCGTGTTGTGCCCTGGCAATTAGAACAGGGAATACCGCCACATGGCGTAAGGCGTTTTTTTGCACCACTTGCTGTTATAAAATGGACAAATGAAGCTGCTAATGATGGATTGGTTTCCGGTAAAATTATTCATGATTGCCGCAAAAAATTTCATCCTCTTACGGAGCAAGAGTGTTGTTGCACTTTTACAGTTGGGGATGGTAAAAAAAGTAAAGGCGATTTTAACTCAATACAGGATGCTATAGATAATTTACCGGCAGACGGTGGTAAAATATGCGTATTACCCGGCGAACATATTGCTAATGCAGAAATATCTCAAAAGCGGCAAATAAGGATAACGGGTTGCGGAGAACATAGTATTGTCCGTCCCAATCCGGATAAACTGAGCACCCCTGTATTTTTGATTCAGAATTCACAGAAAATACAGATAGATCAATTGACTATTGTTGCTTTTGATGGAATTGGTATTGAGGTAACTGATATAATGGAATTGAAAATGCCTTCAGACAATCCCAACAGATTAACCGGTTTAAAGGTATCTGCAATTTTAGCCGATCAGATCACCATAAAGGAAAATAATATTCTGGCTGGTATTCATGCTATCTACGTTCATGTGGCAGAGGATAATGGTGGAGACAATAATATTAATATTTCGTACAACAAAATCGGTATGATAGATAAAGCCATTGGCAAGGCTGCTATTTTCAGTATTGCCGATGCTGTTTTGATTGAGAGAAACCGTATTGTAGTAATTGCGGCACCGGACGGCAATGACCCCGATGATCCAACCGATCCCAATGATCCGGGAAATGGAGATCCGTTTGATCCTTGTTTTGACCGCTTAAAAGCTTATCAGTTGGGCTTTTCAATAAGTTTTCAGGTTTTCAGGTTTATGAGGTATATTTTTTTATACAGGTCAACTGGCAGGTCCGAAAAAAAATATTTAGCAGAGGGAGGTATTCAAATTGGCGGCACTTCAGAAAGGGTAAGTATTCGGGAAAATGAGATCATTGGCGGAAAAGGTAATGGCATTACATTAGGCCATGTACATAAAGATGATAATCAGTATTTATTCAGGTTGAACCAAATGACTTACAAGTATTCACCCTTATATGAAATAAGTATTGAAGAAAATCTGATCCTGCAAATGGGATTAAGCGGTATAAGCTGTTTAATGTCCATGGAAAATGGAGAAAGCTATGTTGTAGTGAATGACATAATTATTTACAGGAATACCATCAGGTTTTGTGCAAGGCAGTTACCCGAAAATATCGGGGCCGTTGCGAATAAAAATCATGCATATGGAGGAATTGTATTAAGTGATTGTACCAATGGCAGCATACAGGAAAACATTGTTCAGGCAAATGGACAAGAAGCAGGGTATCCCATTTGCGGCATTTTTGTTATGCATGCCGAAACGTTGGATTTTTCTTCGAACAGTATTGTGAATAATGGTTTACCTTTTTTAAATGACGAAGTATTGATTCAGCGTGGCCATCGCGGCGGAATTGTGGTGTTAGCTGCATTTAAAGTGGCCACTTTAAGTAATCTCTTTAGTGCAACCAAACCGTCATTTGATGGTGTGCCTGCGGTTAAAGTGCATGATAATGTGGTGATACAGCCTCATGGCTTAGCTCTATATCTTTTAGCATTTGGCCCCGTATCGGTGGTAAGTAATCAGTTTACATCATTAGACACGGATAATACAAATATTGTTTCCCTTTTAGCTTCGGCTGTTTTTATTTTAAACCTTGGTGTTTCAAAGGATCTTCTATTGTTTGTATTCAAGAACATGGGGAAAACAACGCCGGATAATAGTAAAGAAAAACTTAAAGATCCGGAAGCTCAAAAAGCTTTAATTGCATTGCAATACCTGCCCAATGGAAAAGTTATGTTTGCGGCCAATCAAACTACATTGGATATGCGTTCGCCGCTTCAGAACCTTTGTCTCAGTTCACAATTGATAGCCTCGCTCGATGACGTTGGCTTCAATTCTAATCAGTCAGAATGTTCATCACTTTTAGCCATCTTAGACAACAAGTTGACTTTTGATTTCGTATTGATAAATACTATACTTTTTGGCGTTACTATCCGGTCAAATGATAATAGATTTTCTGATGGATTAACACTTACTTTATTTTCACTGGTTTCATTTGGATTTATGAATACAGCCACAGGAAACCAATCAACCAATTGTATTTTACCAATTGGAATTAAGAAAGCTGTAAACAGCAACCTGGTTTTTGATGATGATTTATGCAAAGATAAAAAAGATGGATAAAATCAAAAACGAGTGTATGGTCAGGCCTCACATTTACAATAATTTTTTAAACAATTCATTTATATGACAAGCAGCAAGTCTATACCAACCAACGAAAAAGAAACATTAAACTATATTGATGATTCTACTGATAAAATTGACGAGCTACGCTTATCGGGATTGAAGGAAGAACAAAATACCCAATTGATTAAAGATGAGGTATTGCAAAGAGAGAAAAAGCGGTTGGAGGCCAAGCATGGCAATGCACATCCTGCAGTGTATGCAGCAGAAAGCCGGATGGCCTATAATAAGCAAATGTTTATTGCTTTAGATAACGAAATTGTTAAGGCATCCAATAAAACACCACCTTTTCCCACTAATGCCTGGCGGGTTCAGGGAAGGGTATTTGATACTAATGGTAATCCAGTAAAAGGGGTAACTGTGTTTCTTGCTGACCCAACTAAAAAGTGGATAGAAGCTGCCGGTAATGCCTGTACCCTTGAATCAGGTTATTATGCGCTTACTGTAGAAGAAAACCAATTAGTAAAGATTGACCAGAAACAACCATTATATCTTGCTGTTTCGGATAAAAACAAAAAGGTTCTTTATTTTGCCTCAAGACCCATTTCTATTGCTAAAGGATTAATATATCAACAGGATATTTATTTTAAAGGGGAAGATTGCGTTTCACCACCGGAACATAATAGCGAGGACCCGCAATTATCGCCGGATGCCTGGGTGGTAAAAGGCAAAGTAAACGATGAAAACGACAAAGGGTTGCCTGGCCTTACAGTAAGTTTGTATGATAAAGATCTTTTATTTGACGATAAACTGGGAACTACACTTACCAATGAAAATGGAAACTTCATGTTTATATACCGGACTGAGGCTTTTGAATTTCTTTTTGAGAAGAAGCCGGATATTTACCTGAAAGTATTAGATAATAAGGGAAAAAAAATATACACTTCTCAAAACAAGATTCGTGTTGGGGTGGGGCGTGTAGAGGAGTTTACAATTAAAATTGATACTAAGAAAAAGGAATGATCGTTAGCCTTGGCCTGATTCATTATTTTGAAAAAAATCCTTTTCTAATTTCCTGCTATTGCTAAATTTCCGAGTCGGCCTAAATATCGTAATTGCCCATATCCATATATTCCGGGTAGGCGCGTGTCAGAAATCATCGCATATCATCTCCGTAACAAAATTGGGTACTTGGTTCACCTATTTGCCCGGTATTTAAGCCATTGTTATTTTATACAACTCGGGCGAGTTTTAATTTCTTATCATCAAATCGTTCGTAACCGAGCGATTTTTTTATTTCAGAAAAGTAAATTGCGATTACCTTTTCCTGTGAAGAATTTGCATTTACGCCAACAGCTTCATGTTGAACAAGTTTGCTCCAAATTGGAAAGTATTAAATTTACTCCCTTAAAAGTTGCCCATAAAAATGGGGATCAGGCTAATAAATTCGTATTGGTTTTCTTAATGGGTAGCGTTTTTCCATAAGTCAGTTGCCTCCATATCCATTCCATTGGCCCATAGTTAAAATGTTTAAACCACCAATTGCTGTAAACAATTTGCAAAGCATACACACCTAAGCCGATAGGAATAAAAACTGCTGGGCCAATATTTCCACCGAGGCCAAACCCAACGCCATAATACAGCGTAATACCAATGATGGTTTGCACCAGGTAATTGGTTAATGCCATTCTGC
>JBBQXO010000288.1:0-4147 GCA_038209595.1 Chitinophagales bacterium | reverse complement strand
GTATTATAACCATTATCATTGTGCAACATTGCCAATCTATTCAGCAATAAGCAACGAAATGCACAATGTGTTTTTTGGTGGTATTGCTCAGTACTATGATAGTTTGGGTATTTTGGTGCAAGACAATAATGTGCCTTTTGTAAAAACTATTGCTCGCGTAACCAGGAATTCTGCAGGAACAATGGCGGAATATAAACTGCCAATTGAAATGCCAAGTTTATTAGGTGCCGGTTCTGAATTTATTCCAATAGCCAATGTTCCTCAATATAATAATGAAGTTTTTAAGTTGGATGATTTTACAGCAGACAGTACTTTAGTTGGATATATTTATGGCGGTATCAGTAGCTCTGCAAAAAATATCTTTTTCACAAACACGGGAGCTCAAAGCACTGCAAGTAGTCAGATATTTAAAGTTTATGTGATTAAAAAGAATACCGTTGGCATAGATGATTTGAATGAACAAAGCATTGGTTCGCTAAAAATGCAGGTATATCCAAATCCAAACGATGGCAATTTTACTGTGGGCTTTTATCTCAACAAAATTTCTGATGTGAAAATTGTTATTCAGGATGCAAATGGAAAACAGATTGAGAACAGAGTATTGAAACAGTTACAATCTGGAGAAAATACTTTTTCCAAAAAAATAAAAGGACTTATGAATGGAGGGATTTATTTCATTACGATTGAAACCCCTTACGAAAAAGCAACTCAGAAAATAATCATTCAACAATAACTAAAATCAAACATAAAATGGAACAACAACTAGATCAACAAAATGTAGCCATGCCTAGAATAGGTGACAAAGCACCAGAATTTAAGGCTATCACAACGCAAGGAGAGATAAATTTCCCTGCAGATTACAAAGACAAATGGGTGATTCTTTTCAGTCATCCAGCAGATTTTACTCCCGTTTGTACTTCTGAATTCATGACTTTTGCGAGAAGAGAAAATGAGTTTGAAGCATTGAATTGCAAATTGGTAGGCCTTTCTATTGATGGGTTATATAGCCATATTGCTTGGTTAAGAACGATTAAGGAAAAAATTGAATATAAAGGGATGAAAAACATTGAAGTTAATTTTCCATTAATTGAAGATATCACAATGGAAATAGCTAAAAAATATGGAATGATTCAGCCTGGAGAGAGCAGCACAAAGGCCGTGAGAGCAGTATTTTTTATTGATCCCAAAGCAATGATTAGAGCTATTATTTATTATCCACTTTCGCTAGGTAGAAATTTTGATGAACTAAAAAGAGCTTTAATTGCAATGCAAACTGCTGATAAGTATAGCATTGCTACTCCTGCAGATTGGCAGCCTGGTGATGATGTTATTGTACCAACAGCTGGTTCTTGCGGAGTTGCAAAATACCGCATGGAGAACAAGGAAGAAATGACCTGTTACGATTGGTTTTTCTGCACCAAGCCTTTGACTTTAGATAGAGAATAAATTAAAATGAAAAAAGCACTTCCCTACATATTAGCAGCAATCCTAACTGGATTTGGCTTGCTTACTTTGTTTCTTAGCACCTCTGTGATATTCGATTTATTCGGTATCAGAGCCAAAGAAGGTAATTATGTCTTATTTGTAGTTTGGGCAAATTTCATTAGCAGTATTCTATATCTATTAGCAGCCTATGGGTTCATAAAGAGCAAGAAATGGACAACTGCACTCTTAAGTATTTCAACAACAATATTAATAGCAGCTTTTATCGGTCTTGAAATTCACGTTAACTCAGGCGGAATTTATGAAACAAAAACTATCGGTGCAATGATTTTTAGAATGGCTGTAACGCTTGTCTTTACAATCGCTGCTTATTTTATAATAACAAAAAAGAAAATATGAAAAAGATAATAATAATTTTAGCTGGAAGTATTTTACTACTCTCTTGCAATAATGCAACAAAAGAACAAGAGAAAGTAAAAACGGAAACTGTCTCACAAGAGTCAGAACATCAACACGATGAAAACGAAACCATTGAACTCAACAATGGCGAAAAATGGGAAGTAGATGAAAATATGATAACACATATTCGCAATATGGAAAATGATGTATCGAATTTCAAGGGAACAACATCAACAGAATACAAAACCCTTTCGGAAAACTTACAGAAAAACATTGATTTACTTACTTCCAATTGCACTATGAAAGGTAAGGCACACGATGAATTGCATAAGTGGTTGTTGCCCTACATTGATTTGGTAAAAGAGCTTTCAGAGGCTAAAGCTGAAACCAAAGCCGCAAAGCAATTTGAATACATTCAAACTTCATTCTCAACATTTAACCAATATTTCCAATGAACATAAAAGAATTACATACACAAGAAAAACCAGTTTCAGCCATTTCTCTTTTCAAAAGCGAAATGGGAAACGCAACTGCCATAAAAATTTTGAAAGGCGAAAAATTAAAAGAACATATTACCAAAACTCCTGCACTATTGATTTGTATTGAAGGAGAAGTAATATTTGAAAATGAAAAAGGTATAAAAGAAAGACTTAGGATTGGTGATTATGTGAACATTGAACCAATGGTTAAGCATTGGGTTGAAGGAACAATTGAAAGTCAGCTAATACTTATAAAATAAACAAATTATGGCAAAGATTTTAATTCTCGGTGCGGGTATAGCTGGACATACTGCAGCTAGCCATTTAAGAAGAAAATTGTCAAAGGAACATGAGGTTTTGGTAGTGTCGCCAAACAGAAACTATCAATGGGTACCATCCAACATCTGGGTAGGTATAGGAAGAATGAAATCTGAAAGCATCATTTTCCCATTGGAACCGCTGTATAAACGCAAAGGAATTGGATTTAAACAAGCAAAGGTAGTTTCATTTCATCCCGAAGGTAATGCTACGGAATCCAAACCGTATGTTTTAGTAGAATACGTTTTTGGTGAAAATATAGCAACTCAAGAAAAAGTGGGCTACGACTATTTAATTAATGCAACAGGTCCCAAACTAGCATTTGAACTTACAGATGGTTTGAAACCTGGCACAAATAAAGCTTATTCGGTGTGCACTTATGACCATGCAGAACATGCATGGAATGGTTTAAAAAAGCTCATTGAAAATATTAAATCTACAGGTAAAAGTGCTAAAATAGTAATAGGTACTGGTCATCCTAAAGCCACATGTCAAGGAGCAGCATTTGAATACATTCTCAATGTAGAAAAAGAATTGGTCAGGCATGGTGTGAGAGATAAAGTAGCATTAACGTGGCTATCGAATGAGTATGAATTAGGGGACTTTGGCATGGACGGCATGTTGCTTTCTTATGGAAAAAAAACTATGACATCAAGCCAAATGGTAGAAATGGTTTTTGCTGATAGACGCATTAAATGGATTTTGGGTGCAGGTGTAAACAAAATCGAAGATGGAATAGTGTCCTATGAAAATTTGGATGGTGAATATAAAACAGAGTCGTTTGATTTTGCTATGTTGATACCCGCATTTTCAGGACATGGCTTTAAAGCATTTAATAAAACAAACGAAGATATCACGGAAAAGCTATTTAAAGGTTTTATGATTGTGGATGCAGACTACACTGCAAAACCTTATGAAAATTGGTCGGTAAAAGATTGGCCAGAAACATATCAAAATCCGAGTTACGCCAATATTTTTGCCCCAGGTATAGCATTTGCACCACCACATTCAATTTCAAAGCCAAGAAAAAGTAAAAACGGAACGGATATTTTTCCATCACCACCTCGCACGGGTATGCCTTCGGGCATTACCGCAAAAATAGTTGCTGACAATATTATAGACATCATAAAAAATGGGTCGAAATCATTGGAACATAAAGGCTCTATGGGCAATATGGGTGCTGCTTGCATTGCTTCGGCTGGCTATGGCATGTTGAAAGGTAGCGGTATTAGCATAACCACTTTCCCAATTGTCCCTGATTACGAAAAATACCCAACTACCCATGGGAGGGTATTATTTAAAACCTTCGGAGATATAGGTTTGGCTGGACATTGGTTAAAATTGACCTTGCATTATGCCTTTATTTACAAAGCTAAAATGAAACCTTTCTGGTGGCTAATACCAGAATAATAAAACTTTATAATTATGACACAGAAAATATCAAAATCTGATCGTTGGTTGATGTTCAATCCAATATTTCAAATGTTTAAGTACATTTATTTAAGCCT
>JBBQXO010000287.1:0-4175 GCA_038209595.1 Chitinophagales bacterium | reverse complement strand
AGGCGTTGCGAATATCGCTTCCACTATTTCTAAAGAGTTTTTTGTACTTCTTGTAGTAGCTGGTTTGCTGGGTCTTCCTGTTGCATGGATAGCGGCAAATAAATGGCTCCAAATGTTTGCCTACCGTATGGAATTGAATGGGAGCCTTATGCTGTTGCCTTTATTATTGCTCCTATTAGTGGTAACTATTAGTATAGGCTGGCATGTTTTAAAAGCTGCCAATGCCGATCCCATAAAAAATTTAAGAACCGAATAAAAATTTAATCATGCTGCACACCTATTGGATTACCGCAATAAGATACCTGAAAAAGCACAAGGCTTATACCGCTATAAATATTATCGGGCTCAGTATCGGACTTGCTGCCTGTTTGCTAATAATCGTTTATTGCCGCCATGAGCTGCAATACGATCAGTTTCACACAAAGGCTTCCCGCATTGTAAGGGCAACGCTTGAATATAAAGCCGGGAATACCATCAACACGGCTGCTACGTCCGGATCAAAACTTGGCCCCGAAGCGAAAAGGGTTTTTCCGCAGGTTGAGGATTATGCCCGCACCTACTCCGCTGCTGAAACGGTAAAAGTTGGTAATCAGGTTTTTGAAGAGAGTTCCTTTTTATATGCGGACACCGCCTTTTTCAAGATTTTTTCTTTCGGAATTGTACAAGGCAATCCGGAAATAGCCTTATCGGCCTCGGAAAATATTGTGCTTACCCAATCGCTGGCGAAGAAGTATTTTGGTAATGCCAACCCTTTGGGCGAAAGGCTTGAGGTGGGCAAGAAAATATATGAAGTGAGTGCCGTCTGTGTTGATCCGCCTTCAAACTCACAAATTCAATTTGGATTGGTTACCAACTTTATGAACATGAGCCAGAACAGTACCAGGGAGCATTGGTGGATGGCCAATTGGGTGACCTACCTGCTGCTAAAACCTGATACGGATGCTATGGCTTTCAATGAGGTGTTGAATAACTATATGCAGAAAGTAGAGGTGCGGAATGAAGCCGGACTGGAGGGGGAGAATTATATGCGTTTTCACTTCGAACCTCTTTTAAAGGTTCATTTATATTCCAACTTGCAAGGGTTGGAGCCTAATGGTAGTATACGATATGTGTATATGTTTGGCATGCTTGCTATGCTTATTTTATTAATTGCAGCCACCAATTACACCAATCTTGCCACGGCTCAATCTGTTGGTCGTGCCAGCGAAATAGGCATGCGCAAAACAATGGGAGCAGACCGGAAGATTATTTTCTGGCAATTCATCATTGAGTCTGTCATTGTATCTTTTTTTGCAGGTATCATTGCCTGTTTTATGGCCTGGGTTGCTTTGCCGGCTATGAATCAGTTAAGCAATCGGAGTTTTACTGCCACACAGCTTTTTGAACCTTCTTCTTTGGGTTGGCTTGTGGTCGTGTTGCTAATGACGGGCTTCCTTGCTGGTGTTTATCCCGCACTCTTTATATCGCGTATGAAGGCGCTGCAGGTAATGAAAGGCAGTTTCAAAAGTACAAAGGCTAGCCTTGGCTTAAGAAAAGGATTGATTATTTTGCAATTTGCTATTTCGGTTTTTCTGATTGTTTATACAGGTATTATGTGGCAGCAATTGCGCTATATGCAAAACAAACAATTGGGGTATCAAAAGGAGCGGATGCTTATTTTACCCATCGATCAGCAAATGGGTAAGGAATACATATCCCTCAGAGAGTCCTTAAAAAATATTCCTGTTGTACAAAGTGTGAGTGCGGCTTCTCAAACCCCGGAGTTTATTCAATGGACAGATATTATTCGGGTTACGGATAATAAGGGGAATCATGAAGTGAGCGTCAAGGGCATGCCCGTTGATATTGGGTTTCTGGAAACCCTGCAAATGAAATTGCTATCCGGACGTGATTTTCAACAAAACGATTTAATGACGGAGAAGGAAATGGAGGAAACCGGGGTGAGTTCTTCAGCTTTTATCATCAACGAATCTCTCGCAAAAATAATAGGATGGACACCCGAAAATGCCATTGGGAAAAGGATTTCGAGATCTGTAGAGGGAGAAGTTATTGGAGTGGTAAAAGATTTTCATTTTCAAAGTCTTCAGGTAGAAGTAGGACCCATGGTCATGTTTCTTGAGCCTCAATATGTTGTATCATTTATGCTGAGAATGAAGCCGGGTAATGTGCAGGATCAACTTGCCGCTATAGAAGCCTGGTGGAAGATAAGGGTACCCCACCGGCCATTCAATTACCGGTTTTTAGATGATTCGTACCAGAAATTATATGTAGCAGAAAGCAGGGCCTCTTTATTATTTGGCACTATGGCTGTTATTGCTATTTTATTGGCCTGCCTTGGCTTATTGGGTCTTGCTTCCTATACCGTGCTTCAGCGAACCCGTGAAATTGGTATCCGCAAAGTATTAGGGGCTTCTGTAAGTTCTCTGATATGGCTGGTGGCTAAGCAGTTTTTATTTTTGGTATTGGTAGGGGTGATTATTGCCATACCATTGGCCTGGTTTGCTGCACAGCAATGGTTGCAAGATTATGCCTATCGGATTAATCCTTCTGTTTTTATATTTTCTATTGCTCTATTGCTGGCAGTTGGGTTAGCTTTTCTTACATTGGGTTTGCGTGCATGGGCAGCAGCCACTGTTTCTCCATTAAAAAATTTAAGAGCTGATTAATCATTATTTTTTATTATAAAATTTATTAACATGAACTGCAGTTTGAAAAAATCAAGACGTTCTTTTCTAGTTCCTTTAGCCGGTTTTATTTTCCTGTTTTGTTTGTTGGGAATGACTTCTCAGGCACAGAAAAGTAAATTGTATCATGAAAAATCTTTGGAAGGGATCGCCCTTTCAGCGGTATCCGTTTCTACCTCCGGAGGAAGTATTTCGGTAATCCATAAGTCGGGTGAGAAAAGCCGGGTGGAAGTATATGTACGTGGCAATAATAGCGGGACACTTTCCGAGGAGGAAATAGAGGAGAGGATGGAGAACTACGATCTTAGCATAGAAACTTCCGGAGATAAATTGATTGCAACGGCCAAATCACGATTAAAAAACTCGGATTGGAAAAAGGGTTTAAGTATTTCATTTACAGTTTACACGCCTTCTAAAGTAAATACAGATTTATCAACGAGCGGTGGAAGTGTAGCAGTGATGGATTTACAAGGGGACCAAAAACTCAGAACAAGTGGTGGCAGTCTGAGCATTGAAGGCATTTCAGGCAATGTGGATGGAAAAACCTCCGGAGGAAGCATCCTGCTTAAAAATATTAAGGGGAAGGTAAATACCATGACGAGCGGGGGAAGCATCAGCGCTTGCTATTTAAGCGGAAATATGAACCTCGCCACCTCAGGTGGATCACTTTTGCTGGAGGATCTTAGTGGCGAAATAAAGGCCATGACAAGTGGGGGTTCTATCAGTGGGAGTAATATTGCCGGGGCCTTGATTACCAAAACTTCCGGAGGGGGGATCTCCCTTAGAAAAATGCGTTGTAGCCTTGACGCAGCAACAAGTGCCGGTTCCATAAATATTGAAATGGAGGCGATGGGTGACTTTTTAAATATCACCAATTCGGCAGGCAATGTCAATTTGAAATTACCTCCTAAGCTAGGTCTTGATCTTAACATACAGGCCAACCGGATATCCATTCCTGATCTGCAAAATTTTAGCGGCAATAGTAATTCGAAAATCCTGAAAGGGGCCGTTCATGGGGGCGGTGTGCCGGTAACTATCAGAAGCAGTTCTGGCACGGTTAGTATCAGTATGTAACAACTTTTTTTTAATTGATAAAAATTTAAGAACCAAATAAAAATTAAATATATCTAAAGATGCTCATTACACTGAAAGGATTACACAAATGGGTTACCGTCGGGGGCCGAAGAGTTTTTTTATTAAAGGATATCCACCTTGATGTGGGCGAAGGAGAATTTATCTCCATCATGGGTCCCTCGGGTTCGGGGAAAAGTACCCTGCTGAATGTAATTGGATTGCTTGATACTTTTGATGAGGGCGCTTATCATTTTATGGAGCAACCCGTACATACCCTGAAAGATAAGCAACGTAGCAAGCTTTCGAGGCAAAATATCGGATATGTATTTCAGGCTTATCATTTGATAGATGAATTGACCGTATATGAAAACATTGAAACGCCTTTGATATATCAGGATATTAAATCTTCGGAAAGAA
>JBBQXO010000286.1:0-4181 GCA_038209595.1 Chitinophagales bacterium | reverse complement strand
ATTAATAACACATATTATTGAAGCTTGAACTTATGGATAACATGAAGTGGATGAAAGGCCCCCGGCCTAAGAGTTTGTGGTTACTATGTATCATCATCGGAATATCGGCAGTGGTAAGGGCACAGCCCTACGAAGCCAATTGGGCATCGCTTGAAAAACGCCCTATACCCGGTTGGTTTCAGCAGGATAAGTTTGGTATTTTCATCCATTGGGGGGTATTTGCTGTTCCTTCTTTTTCGCTGGTAATTCCCGATGGCTATTCAGAATGGTATTGGGCTAATTTACATGAAACGGGAAGGGCCAACCACAAAGCAGTGACTGAATTTCATAATCGGGTTTACGGGAAAGATTGTACCTATTTCGATTTTGCTCAACAGTTTAAAGCGGAACTATACAACCCTACCGAATGGGCGGATATTTTTAAGCGCTCGGGGGCTAAATACGTAGTACTCACAAGTAAGCACCACGATGGGTTTGCGCTGTGGCCAAGTAAGGAAGCCAACGAATCGTGGGGGAGACCCTGGAATGCTACAAGCATTGGACCCAAAAGAGATGTATTGGGTGAATTGACAGATGCAGTGCGTAAAGCAGGACTGAAAATGGGGTTCTATTATTCATTGATGGAATGGTACAATCCGGTGCACCAAAAGGATCCCGATGCTTATGTTGACAAAGTGATGATGCCGCAGTTTAAGGATTTGGTCACCCGGTACAAACCTTCGGTAATTTTTGCCGATGGCGAATGGATAAAAAGCGATACGTCCTGGCGCAGTACCGAACTGCTTTCCTGGCTGTACAATGAGTCGCCGGTAAAACAAGAGGTTGTGGTAAACGACAGATGGGGAAAGAATACAAGAAAAACACATCCCGGTACTTACTATACAAGCGAATATGGTTCGGGGCTTGATAAAAATGTGGTGTGGGAAGAAAGCCGGGGTATGGGGCAAAGCTATGGCTACAACCGCATGGAAAAACTGAAGGACTACAAAACGGCTGAAGAATTGGTGGTAATCTTAACCGATATTGTAAGCAAAGGAGGTAATCTTTTACTTGATATTGGCCCGGCAGCAGATGGCACTATTCCGGTAATTATGGAAGAACGGCTAACCGGTATGGGTAAATGGCTGGAATTGAACGGGGAGGCTATTTACGGTACCATGCCCTGGAAGCATGACCGCCAATGGAGCACCGGGCAGCAACCTCAAATAAAAGGCGGCGAATACCAAACTGAGTATGATGTAAATGATTGGGTAAAACCTAATGCTGACCATGCCCACATTCAAATGTTTTTTACCAGTAAGGGAAAAAATTTATACGCCATTGTACCCTATTACACATCAAAAATGATGATTAAAGAGGTATCTGTGCCTTCGGGTGCAACTGTAAGTGTTTTGGGATGCAGCAAAAAAATAAAGTGGAAAAGGAAAGGTAACGGACTGCTTATTGACTTAACTAATCTGCTTCCCGGCGATTTGCCACACAGCATGTTTACAATAAAGATTACTGGTGTGAAATAAGTGATGGATTCACTAAATAGGATCTCTGATACCCTCGGATACGCTGTTGAACCCATTGTATTTCCTTTTCTTTTACAATAAATAAATTTCGGTACAATTTAATGGGCGAGGCTGGCGGCATTTGAAAAAAAGAAAGATAACATATTTTTTAAGAAGTTATTATGGCAAATGATTTTTTCAGATCTTTGAAATGCAGTGTTATTACTATTGCAATAGCCCGTAAATTTAATTGTTAGGACTGCTATTTATTATGAGCCTTACTGCTACATGCAAGCCTTGTAAAAAAAGAAAAATGCAAATAAGTTATGAAAATCACGACCTTGCTTAAAAATGGTTACATTTCTTTTTTAAGAAAAATATAGTAGCACTATGATTATTAAAAATTTGTATCTCTCCGAAATTCTGGTATTAATTTTAGGCGTAATTGCTCAAACAGGATTTGCTCAGAAAAGCATACAAAAAGGCGACGCGGCGGGGATGCCTAAGAACATCAATGGAGTATTTCCCAATTTAACCATATTGGGAAGTTCGGATAAAGAGCGCAGTGAAAGTGGAATAGGGGCCCTCATACCCTGGGCTGATAAATTATGGATGATTGGCTATGTAGCGCATATTCAAGGGACTGGATTAGGATTATTTGAGATTGCTGATGATATGACTATGAAGAAACACCCACAAAGTGTAACAGGAACATTTGCCAACCGAATAATTCATAATCCATCGGAGCAGGCAATTATCGGGCCTCATTTTATTAATAAATATGGAGAGGTAAGAACTTGCAAAGAGCTTTCAAAGCATAGATTAGCTGCCACTATGGAGCACCTGTCAGACCCTGATAATAAAGTTTATTTTCTTACGATGGAGGGACTTTTTTTTGAATGTGATGTGAATACACTGGAGGCTGTAGAAAAATTTAATCTGGTTAAAGAATTGAATATCCCCGAAACCGGATACGTTCACTTTAAAGATGGATATACAGGAAATGGAAGGGTAGTTGTAGCCAATAATTCTTATGACGAAAGGGATTTTTTGGGGGAATCATTTGCAGGCAGACTTGCAGAATGGGATGGAAAAGCTGATGAATGGATCGTATTGGAGAATACCGCGTTTATTGGGATAGGGGGTAAAAACAGCATGCAGTATCAAGGCAAATCCATTTATGGAAATCCAATCTTTGCAACGGGTTGGGACAATAAATCAGTAATATTAAAATGTTATAATGACCGCTCAAAGGAATGGAAAAGATATCGGCTTCCCAAAGGGAGTCAGTCATTTGATCATGCATGGAACACGGAATGGATGCGTATAAGGGAAGTTCAAACGGAGCGATTTTTAATGGATGCCCATGGCATATTTTATGAGCTGCCTATGATGACTTACGGAGGAAATGTTTGGGGTATAAAACCCATTTCATACCACCTGAGAATTGTTCCTGATTTTTGTTTTTGGCGAGGAATGTTTGTAATGGCAGGAGACCAAACAGATAACGGAGTAGGGCAGCCTCAATCAGGGTTACTTTTTCAAAATATTGATGATTTGTGGAGCTATGGCAAACCTACCGGATGGGGTGCAGTCTGGTTAAATGATTCAGTAAAATCTGGAGAGGCTTCTGATCCCTTTTTAATGACAGGTTTTGATAAGAAAACAATTCATTTAAATAATAAGGGTAAATATGATGTGGAATTTTCCATTGAAATTGATTTTGTCGGGAATGGAGAATGGAACACCTATAAAACCTTGAAGGTTAAGGCAAATGATTATTTCCACTATACATTTCCAGATGGATACTCGGCACATTGGGTAAGGATAAAGGTTGACAGAAGCTCTGTTGTAACTTGTAATTTTGTATATAATTAGAGGATTTTTTTATGTAATTGATTTTGAGTTAATACAGGTTAAAGTGGGTGTTTTAAGGAGTACATTTCCCTTTAATGCCTCAAAGTCATGTCGGGGTTCGTTGCGGTTTGGTTACCTATAGTTTCGAGGCATTTCATTTTGGAGCGCATCGGCTCTTTAGGGATATGTGGTTTCCAATCAACCTTATCGAAAAGTTAGTAATAACCCTCGGGTCTTTTTTTATTTTTATGAACGGGATTGGTAGCCTTATATTATTTATTGAACCTGGCCTTTTGACAAAAGGTTCCCCACAACCAAAGGAAGTTGACGGTTTGATTCTTAGCATGGTTTTGTACCTTTACGGTTGGTGTCATTATAACTTAGGGTCGGAAAGTTCCTTTATTTTTATAATTTTTATTTATCAAGACTGCTCTGTCTGCCTGTCACATTCCTTTCTCCAGATAGGGCAAACAAGGCAGAAAGTGCAAGGGTGGTGTCCCCAAATGTCCATTTTACTGTATGCTCTGCCTATTGCAAAGCAGGCTTCCGATTCGAAAGGGTGTAATTCAGTTCAAGGGAATGTCATTTCAGAATTTATTTTTTGATTGGCTTCAGCAATTCTTCTTGTTTCTTTTCTAATTGAAGGATCCGCTGTTGTTGCTCTTTCATCTGTTTTTGTTGCTCTTTCATCTGTTTTTGTTGCGCTTTAATGCTTTCTATGAGCAGCGGCACGAGCTTGGCGTAGTCAATGGCTTTGTAACCGTTGGGCCCTTCGGATATTACCTCAGGTATTATTTTTTCTACATCCTGTGCTATCAGTCCTACCTG
>JBBQXO010000285.1:0-4220 GCA_038209595.1 Chitinophagales bacterium | reverse complement strand
ATACTCCTTGCTACCTGTAAGCAATTGGTAAAAAGCCTGCAATTAAACCATATTCAGTTTATGGGAGTGCTGACGCCGGAAATCATCCGGGAACAGATGGCCGTTTCTTTTTGCCTTGTACAGCATTCGCTGCAGGCTGACAATGGCGATAAAGAAGGTACCCCGGTAGCTGTATTAGAGGCAGGGGCGGCCGGATTGCCCGTAGTGGCTACCCGGCATGCAGGCATTCCGGATGTGGTGATCGACGGCGAAACTGGTTTGTTGGTAGACGAAGGCGATGTGGAAGCTATGGCAGCGGCCATGATTCAGTTGTATGCAGATCGAGCATTGGCAGCAAAAATGGGAGCACAGGCAAGAAGCCGGATTCAGCAACATTTTACAATGGAAAAACATATCAGTATAATTACTGCATTAATCCAATCTGCTGTTCGTTTACATTGATTAAATTTTTAAGATTCCTACATTTTGGTTTAAAATTTTCATTTGCAATTTTTTGTTCCACTAGCTCCGGCTAAACATTTTTTTTCACGCTATCTAAGGCATTACCCTAAGTCCCTTTCGGATGCAGAACATGCAGATTTTTTGGTGCTGCCTTTTATGTATGAGGTCATTTATGATTATGCAGATTGGGAACTTGAAAAAGCCGGAGTAGCACAAACAGATGTTACAGCCATGAAGGCTTTGGCGGTTGAATTGGATGAGCTTTCTGTATCGCTGCAAAAGAAACTGATTGTTTTTTTTTACCGCGATCCAGATGTAGAGCTTCCTTTTAGAAATGCATTGATATTCAGAACCAGTGGTTTTCAATATAAAGTGGATGGACAAACCTTTGGAATGCCGGCCTTTTTGAGTCCCATTTCAGGCAATAAAGATTGGGCAATCCGAAAGAAAGGGGATAAGCCAAGGGTCAGCTTTCGTGGAAAAGCAGCACCGCTTTCCTTACCTACAGGTATAAAAATCCGGCAAACCCTTAATCAGGTATTGAAAACTCTGCCTGTTGCAAATAAGGTAAAAAACTTTCAACCGGAAGGTTACTTGTTTCGCAGAAAAGCTATGCTTTCTTGTATGAAAGCGGGTGCATCCATGGAGACAGATTTTGTAGTGAATCCGGAATGGAGGGCTGGGAAATACAAAGAGGAATATTTGGCTTCCTTTGCAGACAATGATTACTTTATTTGTTGTGCTGGTTTTGGTAACTACTCCTTCAGATTATACGAGGTGATGCAGGAGGGCAGAATACCCGTTATCATTGATACCGATGCCCTAATGCCGGTTTGGGATGTTGAGGTTTGGAAGGAGTTTTGTGTTTGGGTACCTCAAAAGGAAGTGGCAAAAACTGCTGATCATATTCTCGATTTTCACGCTCGTTTAACCCCGCTAGGGTATGAATCGCTTCAAATTCAAATCAAGGAAAGTTATCAGGATTATTTAACAGAAGAGGGCTTTGCCAATTATCTGATCCAACAATTGTTGAGAGAGTGGAAAAGTACCTGAATAAGGCAATTTCAGTTTTTATTAAGCAGAAGGAGATTTTGTTACTATGTTTTCTATCATAATTCCCTTTAAAGACAGAGTTAAATTATTAATGGAAACATTAGAATGCATACAAAAGCAAAGTTTTCCTTATTTTGAATGTATACTAGTAGATGATGGCACTATTACTGGAGATTTAAAACCTGTAAATTCTTTTTGTGAAAAGGATAAACGCTTCCTTTATTATAAAAGACCTCCATCTTACTTAGAAGGTGGAAATGGGGCTCGCAATTTTGGTGCTAGTTTAGCAAATTTCAAATACTTGATTTTTATAGATTCAGATGATATACTTATAGAAAGTGCATTGTATTTTCGTAAACAGGAAATTGAAAATAATCCAGATTTTTTTTATTGGATATTCCCTACAGGGTTAATACGTAGTGGTGAGAAGTTTCAAAATTTTTCTTCAAAATCACCAACAGATATCTTTGAAGGCGTTATTCAATATTTGGCTTTTAAAATGCCTTGGCAAATTGGTTCTACTGTTTGGTTGAAGGATTTTTTTTTAAATGATTTAAAAGGCTGGAATAGTTCTTTAAAGTGTTATCAGGATTTTGAATTATATATCAGGGCTATTTTGAATTTCCCAAATGCAAAGGTATTTATTAATAAAGATCCAGATTTCTTTTATCGTAGAGATGTTAATCAATCTATAACTGGTCAATACAAAACCTCCGCCTATTTTTTTGAAGCTCGAAAAGCCGTATTATTAGTGGAAAAATGCTTAATGACAAATTACAGTATTGCCTTTACAAGTTTTGTCAAAAGGTTATTTATCTATGAAGCGTATTTTCAGGTTGGATTTTTTTTTCCATTAAAAATGATTTTTGCTGAACCTCTGTTTAAGGTTGTTTCCCAAAGAATTATGTTGATATGGATTGTGCAATTATGGTGGCAAAGATTGAAAATTAATATAATTAAGCGATTAAAAGTGAGGCCTAATTGTTGGTAATATGTAATTTTTGTTTGAAGTATTCTTAAATTGGTATGTAAAATTCATGAATTTTTCTATAATTATATGCACTTACAATGGAGAAAAAAGATTGCCTGATACACTTATGCATTTAGGAGCATTAGAAATTCCTAATGGTATGAAGGTGGAATTGTTGGTAATAGATAATGCAAGTATAGATAATACAGAGCTGATAGTTATAAATGGTTGGAAGGAACTTAAGAATCCATTTCCTTTGAAAATTTACCAAATGAAGGAGCCAGGTAAAAGCAACGCATTACGTTTAGGTGTTGAAAAGGGGACTGGTGAGTATTTTATCATTTGCGATGATGATAACTGGTTAAATCCCGATTATTTAATAGAAGCGCTTCAGTTGATGGAAAATCATCCCAATGTGGGGATTGCAGGTGGGCTTGTAACTGCAATAGCTGATTTTGCTTTCCCTGATTGGTTTAAAGAATATCATTGGGCTTTTGCCTGTGGTAGTCAATTTGACAAACCTGGTGTAACAACTGGCATGCGGCCACTTTGGGGGGCCGGAATGTTAATACGAGGTAGGGTTGCTAAAGGTATTTTTTCAGAAACAATACCTTTACTGTTAAGTTGCCGTAAAGGGTCTCAATTACTTTCTGGTGGTGATGATGAAATATGTTACAGAGCTTGGCTTTTAGGAATGGATTCTTTTTACACACCTAAACTAAAATTAAAGCATTTTATGCCTCAGAGTCGTTTGACTATTAATTATAGAGAAGCATTAATTACTGGTTTTAAACATCAGGTAAACGTAATTGGTTCCTATCGAATCTTCTATACTGTTTTGCATTATCATAGGAGTAAGTCATTTTTAAAAGTTAAGAAAATAATTGCATATATAATTTATCGGGTATTAGGAAGAACGCGTCAAGCAGCCCATGCTTCCGATTATCTATTCTTTCTCACTCGTAAAAGCAGATGGCAAACACCAGAAAATTACATGATTTATAAATTTTACAATGATGTAGCAATGAATTTTATTTCAAAAAATTAAGAAAATTCGATTTCATTTTTTAAATAGATGGCAATTTTACCAACATTGAGTATTGTTGTACCATATTTTATTCAATAGAAATATTTCAATTATGATTCCTTTAAAAAAAATAATAAAAAAAATTGTACCTAAATCCGTATTGAATTTATATGCTAGTTACTTACGATACAATGAGATAAGGCAAAATAGAGGATCTGTTTATTTTTGTCCTATATGCAAAAAATCTTTTAATCAGCTGAATCAATTTGGAGATCCTCCAAGAAAGAATGCAATGTGCTTTAAGTGCCATTCTCTTGAGAGGCATAGGTTACTCTATTGGTTTCTTGAAACTAAAATAAACCTATTTACTTCTGTTAAAAATATTTCACTGCTTCATTTTGCACCGGAAGTTTTTTTATTTAATAAAATTACGAGTACTCCTGGCATTACTTATCATCCTGTAGATTATGATCCCGCTATTTACCATAAAAAGGGTCTTACAGAAGTCAATTTTACAGATATTACAAATATTCCTCATAGTGGCAATACATTTGACCTGATTATTTGTAATCATGTATTGGAGCACATTCCTGATGATGCAAAAGCTATATCTGAAATATACAGGGTTTTAAAACCAGGCGGTCAGGCATTATTAATGATCCCCATTGATTTCAAACGTAAGAAAACATATGAAGATTTTTCAATTACCAGCATGGAAGATCGCAAAAT
>JBBQXO010000284.1:0-4274 GCA_038209595.1 Chitinophagales bacterium | reverse complement strand
TCGTTGCTTTTTTCGGTTTAGGTTCTTGGGTTGGTAAGGGCTTTTCTTCTACCGATTCCACTGGAGCTATATTTTCCTCACTAGATTGTTCTTCGCTAGTAATGTCAACTTTTTTGGCTTTCTTTTTCTTGGTTTTCTTTGGTGCTTCTACATCTACAGGTTCAGGATTGGTATCTGTAGATTCCTCAATTTTGGGAGCAGGCTCTTCCAGAGTTCTATTTTGCTTATAATCAGTGAGTTCATCGTAGCTCAAATTCAGGTAATTCATGTAAAATTCCTTCATAAACAAAGCCTCTTCCGCCTCATCTGCCTTCACAAAAGTGTATACATTTGGCGTGCCTGTTTCACCTTTCGATTTACTTGAAATTATAGTATTAAAATCTTCGTCTGAAGAAAGTAAAGCTAAGCGACCTGGTTGGTGGTTGAAATAATACCAATTGTCGCTATTTGGCCGAAGTGCAATAGTTACAATATCTCCTGTTTCAGTTCGCTTTACTTCCGCATAGCCATCTACATAAGTATTAATATCGTTGCCTAATATATTTAGTAGCTTTAATTTTCCTTTGCTGTACCAAGCTTTGTGTTGGTTCGACCACACAAAATTTATTTTCTCAAAAGCTATGCCTTCTGTGAGTTTAGGCACGAACTTATACATGGGTTTGTAATCGAGCATATCGGCAATATGCTTATCATACAATTTGGCAGCTTTGTCGCCCGCAAACTGAGCTATTTTCAACAGCAATTGATTTGTTTGTTCGGGTGTAGACGAGTCTGTTCGCAACAGCATTTGCTCCATATATACTTCGGCAATGCGTTTAGCCGCTAGGTCAAGGGCTTTAGCTGGCATATTCATTTTTAGCGAAACCATACCATCAAGTACATAGCTATGTTTTCTAATATTTTCTCTTGCTTCACCTGCTACAGCAATAGAAAAGTTCAAATCAGGACGAGCCAAAGTAAACGAGCCCAAACAATCGAGTGTTTGCAACGAATCGTTGTAGATATATTTATTGCCAACCAAAGTAGCTCCTGCAAGTCTTTTTGCTTCTCCCACTACAAAGGAACTAGTTTCTTTTTCGTATCTCAATTCGCCACTGGCACTGAAAATCTCATGGTCATCTTCGCTTTTGCGATGCGAAACTAAAGTGCTGTACAAATCAAAATCGCCTACTTCATTGAAGAAACCACTATAAAGCTGTTGATAAATGGCAGGTTCGGTATTGCTGGTATCTTCCGTGCCTGCTTCAGAAATATTTTTCACCTCTTGCACATTTTTTTTGGTTTTTGAAGAAGTTAGTTGATCAGTTGGCGAGGCAATTTGTACCACAAATTCTTTGGTAGTGCCATCGTGTTTGTAGGGAATCCAGTCGGTAGAAAGCTCTTTGTTGTGAATTTCCATCCGTACCATACCATCAAAAAGCAACGATTGCTTATGTGCCACCAATTTTACTTTGCCTTTGTACAATACCTTGGGGGCAATATAAAATTTATCTTTTTCATCTATAAAGCCTTGTGAAGCAGTATATCTTGAAGTCTCGGTTTTGCTTATTATTTGCTCTTCAGTGTAGAAATTATTGAAGGGAATTGAAACGGTATCTCCTGCCTCGTTAGAAAATCTGTAAATGGCACTTCCACTAAATTTATACCTTGATTCGATTTCAATTTTGCCTTTTACCAAGTAATGATAAGCGGTAAGGGTATCAATTATTAGTTTAGATTTTTTAAATGTTTTCAAATGCCCTTCTTCACCCACCACAACTTTGCCACTATCGGGAATAATTTTTGAATCAGACGATTTAATAAAAGGCACACCTTCTATTTTCAATTGCTTTTTATTGATGTCGTACACGGCAGCTCCTGCATTGAAAATCAAAGAGTCGTATTTTGGGTTGGTAGCCAAGAAATACGATTTGCTGATGTCGTCAGGGTTTTCTGCCGTCATCGAAACGGTTCTTTTTGTTAAATCCCACTTCGCATTTTCTATAGAGGTGGCATATTCGCAAAGCGGAAAACTGATGCCAGTTACCCCCCTTATTTCAGGATTGATGTACGCTATGGCATCTTTCAAAATAAAAGTGATTTTCACATTATTCACCTCAAGGCTATTTTTTGTGTACCCGGGCAGTTTGCTATTCAACACCGCATGGCGAGCCACTACATTTTTCTGGTTAAATTCAATTTTTGGAGAAATTACTCTTTCTTTTTTTATTTCAAGTAAACCACTTCCCGATACACCGTTTGGGGAAACAGCCAAATTACCCTCCAATTGTACCTGCTTCTTATACAAATCGAATGGATAATTGAAATTGATGGCAAACAGTGTATCTTTTCTAGGAATATATTTGAGTTCAAAATCTGCAATATCTGTATCGGGAAAATAAGCAGTAGAATCTATTCGCTCTACAATTTTGGCTTGCGGACCTCGGGCAATGATTGAATCTTGGTAAAAAACAAAATCGCTTGAATACCAAGTAGAAGACTGGTATTTAATATAGCCATCGCCCCTTATTCCCTCGTTATTTAATTTGATATTTCCGAAAAATTTGGCTTTACCACCAAACAAATCGTAGCCGCTTTCAGGTGCTTTGTGGGCAAAGCCCAATGAATTGTCGGGCATTACTTTTAAATGTTCTTCAAAATCAGGAAATATGCCATCGGTGTGAAACATTCCTGGAAACTTCAATTTTGATTTGTCTACCTTTTTTACGCTATCGGTTTTAAACGGGGGAATTTTGAAATACACACGCCTGTCGTAAGTGCCACCCAATATTTCTTTACCCGTAAAATACACGTACGCACCCGTTTCGGCATCGAATCTTGGAAATTCGGGCATATTCTTTTTCCCCGATTTATTTTCAGGGTCATTAATGAAAAGTGTACCTTTTGAATACACTAAATTATTATTCATAAACTGCTTTTCAGAGGTATTGCTGACAGTTTTTGATTTGCTTTTTAAGAATTTTAAAGTATCTATTTTGGTGAGCTTCACTTCAAAATCATTGTAGTGCAACTGAAAATCGGAGCCTTTAAAAAGAAAAAAACCGGCTATTAGCACCCCATCAAAATACAGGTCGTGGTTTTGATACACTTTTACAATGCCCTTATCGGGAATGGCAAATACGTGCGATGAGTCGCTCACGTAAAATCGCTCTACTCCTCTGATAATCATAGGGTTATCAGGCCCAAACTTGATAGTGGCATTGGGCAATTCGGGTGAAAGTGAGGGAATATACAGATTGTCGTAATCGGATTTGCCTTCAAAAGCCTGTAAAAAAAGCATTCCCTTGGGCAAAATATCAATCTTGCCAGAGCTCGGTTCAAATTTCACAAACCCTTTTCTATCCATATCTGTCATACTACCCACCATGGTTTGCTTGTTCACTTTCATGGTTTTGAGCAAATCTTCTAGGTAAATATTTTCAGCCTTTGTTTTTTTGAGATAATACTGTAAAATTTTTAGTGGGTGAAAATTGCCCACACTTATCATTTTCTGAAAATCATTGGCATTGAAGTAGTTGGTAGATTTAAAAATGGCAGGTATTTGGCGTTTTGCAGAGGTGATATTCAAATTCATGCTATCTGAATCTATATTCCAGTCGAGTTGATCTATAGAAAATTCAAAACCGTGGTAAGTGTCGCGAAACGGGCTAGTTTGGAAAATTCCTTTTTCACGTTTGAACTGCACCGTTTTGCTTCGTGCATCAAATGAAAATCCCAAGCCAGGATGGATGATAGAATCGTTGCCTATAAAAATAATTACGCTTGAGGGAGAAGCTGTGAGTGCAGAATCTCTGAAAATAAAGTGATTGGATTTTACTTGAAAACTGTTTTTACCATCGCTATAGGTTAACATAGAAGGTTTTTCATCTATACAAGTGCTGGAAAATTTCCTGCCAATCAGCGAAAACGCCCCTAAATAACTGATGTTTCTTTGCAATTTATTGATTTCAACATCATTGGTATTGGAGGTAAACTTGGGGAAATTGGCAACCTGAATATTCCTGCTTGTGGGCGATTTGTATTCAAAAATGCCCTGTACAGGCCTTTCAAGTTTTGAAGTGTTAGTAAATGTGGTATTCTCAATTAGCAATTCATTTTTACTCACATTAAAATTGTACTCATAAAAGGAAGCTGATGCTTCTGCCAAATCGCTTCCAACACTCGACCAATCTATTTTGCCACTTGCACCCAAAAATCTATTGTCTATCAGTTGAAGCGAGCCTTTTGTGTTTTGAATTTTCAAGGTATCGAATCGGGAAATAAGGAGCAGATTT
>JBBQXO010000283.1:0-4318 GCA_038209595.1 Chitinophagales bacterium | reverse complement strand
CGAGGCCCTTCGAACCTCGCTATGTTGAATCGGGCTTTCAGCCCTTGGAGGCTGTACTTGTTGTTGGCGTTTTCTTTTGTAGAGGGTAGCGCTTTGGCCTTGTACAAATCCAAAAGGGGGCAACCTAAAGCATCCAAACGGATGCGCTTAGTTAATCACCACCTCTTTAAAATACTGCTTAAAAATTCCGGCAACTTCGGCTAGTTGCTCAGGGTTTGGTGTGGGTACGTCTTCCAGTTCGTACTTCCACCCCAGTGCTTCCCATTTATGGGTCCCCAATTTATGATAGGGTTGTATTTCGATTTTTGCAATGGTTTTATAGTTTTCGAAATGCTTGCCCAAAGCATGCAGGTATTCGGGTTGGTCGCTCCAGCCCGGTACCAGCACATACCTGATCCACATGGTCTTTCCTGTTGCTTCCCGGTAGGCGGCTACTTCCAATACACTCTTATTACTTACACTGGTAAGTTTATGGTGCCAGTCCTCATTTATGTGCTTTACATCAAGCAGCAAGTAATCGGTTTCTTCCAACAGTGATTTTACTTCCGCATTCAATAAGCGTCCATTGCTGTCCAAAGCGGTATTTATTCCTAGGGCATGCAGTTGCTTAAAAAGATTGAGTAGGGGAATCCTATGCAGCGTAGGTTCCCCACCTGAAATGGTAACACCACCCCGCCTGCCAAAAAATGGCTTCTGATTTTCTGCCAGCCTAATGATTTCCGAGATATTTATTTCTCTCCCGCCTTGTACATCCCAGGTATCGGGGTTGGCACAATACAGGCATTTAAACTGGCACCCCTGTGTAAATACGACCAATCGAATTCCAGGCCCATCATGGGTGCCAAAACTTTCAATAGAATGTATTCGTAAAAAATCCGCACTCGTTTCAATCATAAGCTTATAACTAACAGGCGCTAAGGTAACAGTAAAAAAATAAGGGGCAAACAACCCCTTATTTAAACAAAATCAAAACACAACAAAAACAAGAATCATTACATAGTTTCATGGAAGGTTCTTGAAATTACTTCCATTTGATGCGCTTTGGATAACCTTATAAAATTAACCGCGTATCCTGAAACCCGAATGGTTAACTGAGGATATTTTTCAGGATGCTCGTAAGCATCCAGCAGCATATCTCTGTTTAGCACATTTACATTGAGATGGTGCGCGTTTTTTAAAAAATAGCCGTCTAGCAAATCAGATAAATTTTCTATCTGATCTTGCCTACTCCCTCCCAAAGATTTTGGAACAAGACTCATAGTATTGCTGATGCCATCCATAGCATAATTGTAATCAAGCTTTGCTACAGAGTTTAAAGAAGCAATAGCTCCATGCGTATCCCGGCCATGCATGGGGTTTGCTCCCGGTGCAAAAGGCTCGCCGGCCAGTCTTCCATCGGGGGTAGCGCCGGTCATTTTGCCATACATTACATTACTCGTAATGGTAAGCAAACTCATGGTAGGCGTTGCATTTTTATAGGTTGCATGGCTTTTAAGCGCATTGAAAAAGTAAGCTGTAATTTCTTGTGCAATCATATCTACCCTCTCATCGTCGTTGCCATACATGGGATAGTTTCCGGTTACTTCAAAAGCTGTCGTCAAACCGGCTACGTTACGTACTGCTTTAACCTCAGCATATTTAATAGCGGAAAGTGAATCGGCTAAAATAGAAATACCTGCGGCTCCATAAGCAATATCAATACCAGGATCGGTATCTATAAATGCCAGTTGCGCTTTTTCATAATAGTACTTGTCGTGCATATAATGGATAATATTCATAGATTTGGTGTACACCCTTGCCACTTCATCCATGGTTTGCTTAAAGCGCTCCATTACCTCATCGTAACTTAAAATTTCGCCTGATAAAGGTTGAATTCCTTTTATAATCAATGTCCCTTCATTTTCTTCACGCCCTTCGTTTAGTGCGAGTAGTAATGTTTTTACCAAATTAGTACGGGCTCCGAAAAACTGTATGCGCTTTCCCAGCTCCTGATGCGATACACAACAGGCAATACCGTAATCATCTGTACCTCTGCATTTGCGCATCAGGTCATCGTTCTCGTATTGAATACTTGAGGTATCAATAGACACTTGTGAACAAAAATCTTTGAAACCATTGGGCAGCGCATTGCTCCATAATACGGTAAGGTTCGGCTCGGGTGAAGCACCTAAATTGTAGAGTGTTTGCAAAAAGCGAAAAGCTGTTTTGGTAACTTTGGTTCTGCCATCTACCAGTTGTCCGCCCAAAGCCTCAGTAACCCAGGTTGGGTCTCCGGCAAAAAGCTCATCATACGCACCCGGTCTCAAATGCCTGACCATTCGTAATTTCATCACAAACTGATCTACCAGTTCTTGCGCCTCTATTTCATTTAAAGTACCCTGCTCCAGATCGTTGTTAAGATAAATATCTAAAAAAGCCGATACATTGCCCAGCGACATGGCAGCACCATCCTGCTCTTTTACGGCGGCGAGATATGCCATGTACACCCACTGAATGGCTTCTTGTGCATTTTGTGCCGGTCTTGTAAGGTCAAGGCCATACATAGCACCCATTACAATTATGTCTTTCAGGGCGGCTATCTGTGAAGTTACCTCTTCCCGAAGCCTGATTTTATGCTCTGTCATTTCGCCATCTATGGCCAGCTTGTCGGCTTGTTTAGCCGCTATTAATGCATTGGTTCCGTAAAGGGCAAGCCTTCTGTAATCCCCAATTATGCGGCCACGGGCATAATTATCCGGCAGACCTGTGAGTACGCCTTTGCCTCTAAAAGTGAGAATCTCAGGATCGTAAGCGGCAAAAACACCGGTGTTATGGTCTTTAGCATATTCAAATATTTCTTTTACCCGATGGGCTACTTGCTGACCTTTTTCTTTTACCGCTCCTTCCACTACCCTTATGCCTCCAAAAGGTTTTATGGCTCGCTTTAATAGCTCATCTGTTTGCAGCCCCACTATTTTCTCCAGATTCCTATTAATGTATCCTGCACCATGGCTTGTAATGGACGATATTGTTTCTGTATCAATACTTCTGCATCCGGCATTGTTTCTTTCTTCCGCCATAGCCTCCAGGCAAATAGCCCATAATACCTTGGTATCTTCGGTAGGACCTTCTAAAAATTTGGCATCACCCGGGTAGGGAGTTATATTTAATCTTACAAACTCCCGTACATCAATGGTAGTATTCCATACTCCCTTTTTAAATCCTGTTTTTTCAGCAACCATTGTTTCCATCTTTTTTAATTTAATTGTTTATTCAAAACGGGCATTTCGGCCTGCCTTGCGGGCAAATGCCCAATATTATTTGTATATTCTTTTTGTGTGTGAGCAGATTCTTTAAATATAAACCAGTACGGTAAAGCTACGAAAACGAGACCGCCAATTATATTGCCTAATGTGGCAGGAAATAAATTATTAAATAAAAAATCGCTTATAGTAATAGGTGCCCCCAAAAACATGGCTGTTGGTATAAAAAACATATTGGCGATGCTGTGTTCCCATCCAAGAGCAACAAAGGCCATTACCGGCATCCAAATTAAAATTACTTTACCTGTAATATCCTTAGCTGCATAAGCCATCCATATAGCAAGGCATACCATCAGGTTGGCTCCTATCCCTTTTACAAAAACCGTCATAAAACTTGCATGTGTTTTATGTAATGCCAGAGTAATGGATGCCGATCTCCACGGCTCACCTACCAGAGTACCTGTTTGTATTGCCAGTAACCAGGCTACCAGCAAGGCACCAGCAAAATTCGCCACATATCCTGACACTCCTAGTTGTAAAGCTTTGAATGTTTTTAGTTTACCCTTCCAGATGGCGTATGGTAAGGTAGCGCAATCACTGGTAAATATCCCTGCACCTGCCACCACTACTAAAACCAACCCTACCGGAAACATAGCACCGGCTATAAACTTTTTGATTCCGGGATTAGAAGCAGCAACACCGGGCATTCCCCCGGCTACTAATAATGATAGTAATCCACCCAAAGCAATAAACGCACCGCCCAAAAAAGCATACGTTAAAAACCGCGGGAAAGATAGACTAGCTTTCAAAACAGCACTATCTGCAAATACGGTTGCAATTTGTGGTGGCGATAAAAAGTTATTGGTGGCTTTTTGCTCCATGTTGGGGCAAATTTACTTTATAACTCCTGCTTAAAATATGAGGATTGTCATTCTTATATTTTAAAAAATATCGGATGCTTTGTAATAATTTATTGCTTTAGTTGGATTTGCTTTAATGCAGGTGATCATGGCTTTTGCCAGCGTTTTCACAGGTATTGGCTTCTGTGATTTTAATAGACCTATTGCATTAAGTCC
>JBBQXO010000282.1:0-4346 GCA_038209595.1 Chitinophagales bacterium | reverse complement strand
ACCGGTGAATCCTTTAAAAGAAGATTGGAAAATGAGCCGTCAATATGTAAAGAAGATCTTCGGCTGGTGAGCACATGTTGCAATACTTAGCGTGTAATAAAGGCTATACCGGTTTTAATTGTTACATGACTATTGGCTTTTGTAACATTGTTCCGGTTTGTTTTAAGCCGGAACAGAACAAAACATATTGTAAAGGCACTCACAAATAATTGCCTGCGGACGGGTCAACTTGCCGGAATAGTGCAGATAAAACTACACGTACCCGGGCGGGTTAACATGTCGAAATAGTGCAGATAGCACTACAGGTATCCAGGTGGGTCAACTTCACCGTAAAGGTGGGTTAACATGCCAGAATGACTTAAACCCAGTCCCGATCAAAACACTTTGGGTTGCAAAATCCAAGGTGGGTCAACTCGCCGGAATAGTGCAAATAAAACTACACGTATTGGGGTGGGTCAACACCACCGGAATGGTGGGTCAACATCAAACGTAATGGTGGGTCAACATGGTCCGGAATCTCTATTTATTATAGCCATCGGCCGCAAAAATCATCTCTTTGCCGGTAGTCACAACGCCGCCCGCAAAAGTGCTATGACCTACTCATTGCCCGGTACTTGCAACCTGCACATCATAAACCCATGAGTGGCTTAAAGACACCCTCACCAAACTGCCCAATCATCCCATAAACAAAATTAAAGTCCTGCTACCTCAGTACCGGAAACCATTAACATAATGATTATTGCGAGTTATAAGGGATGTACTTGGCAGAAGGGATACTTGCCGGCAGCCATAACGCCGCCTAGGAAAGTGCCATGAACTACTCCTTGTTCTACACCTGCAAGCTACACAACATCAACCCCAGCGGCGTGGCTTAAAGACATCCTCAACCGCCAGCCCGATCATCCCAAAAACAAAATAAAAGACTTATAACCGCAACACTGGAAACCTCGACCTAAGAGTTTTTGAGGTATATAAAGGATGAACTTGGTCGAAGAGATACGACCAAGAAGATGATGACCCTATACAAGATCAAATTTAAAAAGGATGGTATGGGTCAGTGGAAAGCTTACGTTAGTGCAGGGTTAACCAATATTTTAATTTAACGAAAATTGAAAATAAATGGGAACATGATCTGATACCAACCTGGCTTCGTTTATAGTTGAAAAATTTTCATAAAAATGTATTACACCTGACCTTATAAAATTGACTTTTGAAGCATTGTAAAAGATATTATCAAACTCCGAAGCAAGGCAATCGCCGCCGATACATTTTGTACGCAGGCTGGTTTTTTGATTAACTAATACCGGCCTGTATCCCAACGACTTAAGTGGATTAAAGACAGTGTGAGACTGTGTTAAATTAAAATCGCCCAAAAATAGAAGTTCTTTGCCAAGATAATTAGCTGGAAGAAATTTGAAATACTTTACCTCGGTTTCGGGCTGTTTCGATTTGGTGATAGCATGAAAGTTAACAAGGGTGATTTCTATCCCTTCAATAACAACAGTCATGTAATATGGCTCCCTGTCGATCACCAAATGGTATTTCTTTTCTAGCCATGCATTACCCTTTCTTGTAATCTTACTAGTTTTCCATAAAAACGCATATCGTTCGGTCTTGTAAGCTGAACTAGATGTAGGATCGCTGATTGTGAAATCCCATTTACTTCCCTTTAGATTGAGTTCATCTGCTAGTCTTGCTACAGCCTGGGGGCCGCCATACCCCGCTACAACTTCTTGTATGGCTATTATATCATATCGCTTTAGTACATCAGCGATAAAACTTATTTCTTTATCTGACTTACTTGTACCAAAATCTTTGAGGTTCCAAGAGCAAATGGATACTTGAGCATTGGAATATTGGAAATATGAAAGTAAAATAATACCCAAAAGTAATTTCTTCACGTTTGTCTTTAGATTCAATTTTTGTTTACACACATTTAAAATGTTCCCGTGGTTATTATTTACTTCGCTGATTTTCCCTTCAGAGCTTTAATAAAACAAGCGTAAATAGATTTAAAAAAGGTTGTAATAACCTTGACGTATCAATGTCAGGCTCTCTAAAAAACACTTTAAATTAATAAATTGTAAATATAAATACAATGAAGCAATCATTTGCTATTAATATCGCCTGGGAAGGCATACCTTATTATATTATCATGGCCATAACCGTCCATAGAACTGAGCGGTCGTTTTGAGCTATATAATACTTGAACCATTAGACGCAGTTAAGATTTTTCAACGCTTTAGGGAAAGAGGGCAATTGAGGGCGGTTTGATATGGGGTTGGATGGGTTCGTCTTCATTCAAGGCACTCAAGCAACTTTTTTGCCTATTAAACATGGTTTTTAGGTCTTTTTAGCATTAGTTGGCACATCTTAACTGCAACAGCTTGGTACTGAGGACTATGCCTGTTTAATTTTTTTATTACTATTACTTTCTGTGACATTGTTCCTTTTTGTTTTAACACGGAACGGAATAAAAAAATATCAAAAGAGCGCTCACAAAAAATGCATGGGGGATGGGTCAATATGCCGACATAGTTCAGAAAACAATAAATATTTAGGTACGTCAACATGCCAGAATGATTGATCCATCTACTGCAAGTTGCAAAATTCGGATCGGCTAACTTGCCGAGCTTTTCAAATAAAACCAAAAGTATTGGGATGCGTCGACACCGATAAGTCAAAATGAACCAAAATCACCAAATGATCAAACATCTGTTAATTTATCCCTGTTTTGAACTGAAGATTTGTTTTGAATGCAACTTATCCTTTGGTTAAATATAGGTGGTGGAAAATATGGGTTGGACAGTGAGAAAAAACATAGATAAAATCATGATTTATTTCTGACCGCACCATTGAAATGGTGGCGGAGTGTGTGGTAATCAAGGTTTGTGCAGTGGGAAAAGAGCGGCTTTATGCCAAAAAAAACAATACCATTAAAAAATCTACAACAGATTGTTTTTATTGGGATGCTGTGTATAGGCTATTTAACATAATGGCAAATTATGTGACAGCCACTGCGGTGGGATGCTTGTATAAGCGATGGGTGGCTGTGCGTAGCGGACACATAATACTGCATTATGTTATTTAGCTTCCGCCAATTTTTATACTGACATAAGCGAAACGGTGGTGGTGGTTGGAGTGTAGCGTCTTTTTTTTGGTGTGGTGTGTTGGCACAGTTCTTTGCTACCGCAATGTAGTCCCGATTTTTTCGGGACGAAATGAGGATAGCAATGTGCTGTATGCGGTGGCTCACACCAAACAAAAAGTATGGCAGTTAAAAATGGCGGCTATACCACAGGTGCAGTGGTAGCGTTGGCTTTGTGGGAAGGACACTGCACAAGCCGTTCTTGTGTGCAGGATGGGTGGGTGCAAATAAATTCGTGGCATCGCCACACCGCTTATTGCATTAGGGATTGTAGCGGAAAGAACCCGAACTTTAAGGCAATGCTGAAATAATAATAAGCTAAATTCTGTACATACTTATTGATGCAGTAATTGTCATTACCCGTTATTAAATAAAAATTTGTCTTAAAAATGCTAATTTTACAACTTAAAGAAATTGATAAAATGGTAAGACTTTTATACATAGATGAACCCTATATTGCTACAGATGATAGAGCTTTGAATAAGCAATTTACCAATGCCATTGAGTATGTAAAATACCAGCGAAGAGTTGAGAAAAATAGTGAAGCAGTTGTATTTACTTCTTTTCATTCTGCAAATAGAATACTTGAAAAAGCCAATACCCAAATTATTACTGCTATTGGACACGGATTTTTACAATTGCCATATTCCAAAGAACAATACGAAGAAGTATCAAACGAGATTGAGCCGTTAACCGAAATTCAATTACAGGATATAATCATCAACTTTTGCCAAATACGAAGTTCTATCAGAGAAGGTTTTCACATCTTCAAGGGAAGATTGAGGGAATTAAAGGGGCTTGATATTGAATTAGCAGAAAAAGTGAATTTGATAACCGAAGAATTTACAAAGTTTGAAAAGGAACTAATCAGGGATGTTGGAAAATACCCTGAAATAATTGCGGAATTTAAAAGGGTTATTTCATTATTTAAAGCTAATGATATAGATTCTATTGATTTAATTGATAGTGAAAATGAAGAAACTTTTTCTAAATATTTGCCTGCCGATGAAGTTGATAAAGAAGAACTGGTTAGAGAAAAAAAAGGATGGAAAATACTGTTCTTAGATGATAAGCCTTCTGAACTAGATAGTATTTTAAAGGTATTGGCTGAAAGAGGTATTGGCTATGAAATTGCTACAACTATGCAAGACGCAAAAGACTTTATTGAAGCCGATAAGCAAAGCAATAAAATAAGTGT
>JBBQXO010000281.1:0-4373 GCA_038209595.1 Chitinophagales bacterium | reverse complement strand
AAATCAGCCTTCCAAAATTGTGAATCAAATCAAACTCCTTCCTGTTCTTCCACAAAAATTTCCATACGGCGGGTATCGCTTTTCTTGCATCCCATTTGTTTGGAGGAAAACCTTCTTTGCCTATCCCATGCACTGTACAACTCTTCACATACGATCCATTTGTCAGCAACAGGTGTACTTCATGGCCATTGCGCACATGTTCCTTAGCCAGCATCTCTATAATGCGTTCAATACCACCATACCCTTTTACTGGTATGATAATGCCGGGGTCCATGACAATAAGAATTTTCAAAATAATAAGCGTCTAAAAATTAAATCTCTTTTTGTTGTAAATACTTTTTGTGGAGTTTATAAGCAGTTAATGGTTTCAATTTCTTAAAGCAAAGCTTCAACAGGTTTATATAAAATATTTTTTTTTGATTGCTTATGATCTTCCTGTTAAACTTTTCATCCAATGTTGAATAATTCAATAAGATATCAGTATTAAATAAATAATTGTTTAAAATATTTTGATGATTGTTTTTATTTAAACTAAAAACCTGTTGCGGGTGAGGCCTCCACCAAAAAAGGTCACGCTGCAATGCTACCACAGGAAACCTGGAAGCAATTTTTAAGCTAAGATGATTATCAGAAGGCATACCGTACTCTTGAAACCCGCCTAAATTTGCAAAAACTTCTCTTTTAATTATGATACCGCTTGGGCCTATCATTAATAATTCTCCCTTTAAATAATGAGTAAACAAAGCTTCTGAAGAACTGAGCAGGTATGGATAAGGTATTGTACTATCCCTGTATTTTACAGAAAATCCCAGACCCGCTTCCGGGAACCGGGTCATAGCATCCATCATAACCTGCAAGCTGTAGGGATAAATGATATCATCTGAGTCAAGGAATTTAATATACTCACCAGTAGCATAAGAAGCTGCTTTATTCCTGTTTGCAAATTGGCCTAAATTAATTTCATTTACATATACTTTAACCCTAACATCATCCTGTTCGTAATACCTGGCAATGGTCACCGTATTATCCTGCGAGCAATCATCGGAAATAATTAACTCAAAATCCCTGTAAGAAGATGACAATACAGACTCGATAGCTGCGGCAATAAAATCCTGCCGGTTGTAAGACGTTATCAATACAGACAACATTTTATCCAATAGGTTTTTTTAAAAACATTTTTAATCTTATAGCATTTTTCCAACCAATTATCATGGATAATATTTTATAGAGTTTACCGCCCCTTAACCTAATGTTTGATCCTCCTAATTCTTTTACTTTTTGGGCTGCTTTAAAATATAACGCTCTGTGATATGGGAAGAACTGGAACACCCAGTGCTGGTATGTATTGGCGCAGGCCAACCTGCTTCGGACATCATTTTGAACATTTAATATTTGAGCAACTCCGAGGTTCAACGACTCCCATGCTGACTGCATGTGCTTTGCCGATTTTTTGCCTGAAAGACTAATTGAAATACCGCTCCTGTACATCAACAATGAGTCTTCGCAAAATAACACGGAAGACGTATTTGATATAACCCTTATCATATAATCAAAATCATCTATCAAGCTTAATGTCTCATTCCATGCCCCTGCTTTTTCTATGATATTTCTGGGTACAAGAAAAATTCCAGGCTGCATCATGTTTGCACCGGAATCTATTAAAGAATTAATCAACCAATCTATCCCCGGCAAGTCCTTCCATACTGTTTCGGGAGCAGGTTTAAAATCCGATCCATCTTCCCGGTAAAACCTTCCCCATGTTGCAGATGCAATACAACCCGGTTGGTTGATTATCTTTTTTAATTGCACTTCAAGGCAATTTGGGCTAATCAAATCGTCTGAATCCATGAATTTTATAAACTCCCCGCTGCTATTGGCAAAAGCTGCGTTTCTTGCAGCCGAAGCCCCTTTATTGGCTTGCACGCTGTACTTAAGTCTGGCATCATTCACCTGACTTAAAACATGTAGGGTATTGTCTGTGGAGCCATCATCCACCACAATAATCTCAATATTTTTATAAGATTGATTTAATAAACAGGCGATAGTTTCTGCAACATATTTTTCGCAATTAAATGCCGGAATTAAAATCGAAATTAATGGGGAATCAAAACTCACATTTCTAAAATAAGGTTCAAGTTCATTTGCAGAGTAACAACAAATGCTTCTAAATTCTTGTGCCTGTTAATGCACTCCAATAGTATTTACTTTTACTTACATTAAATCCGTATGCTGACAATAAAGGAATATATTTTTCCAGCATTGAATCAGAAATATGATGAAACTCAATATTAAAAGAATGTACAAGTGTTAACCAACTCAAATCATCTTCATTTAAAATATCTATTTCAGCACCCTCAATATCCATTTTTAAAAAATCTATGCTACCAATATTGTTCTCGTTAATGATGTCGCTTATGCTTAGACTTGCCACAGACAACGACTTTTTGCTGTTCTGCACATTTATTATTGAATAAGCATCAGGCTGATTGCTTTTATCATAAACGATGGTATCTTTTTTTATCCAAACTGCCTGGTTGAATAAATAGACATTGGAAAATCCTTTGCAATTGGTCATGGCAAGATTATAATTATCAAGATCCATTTCAAACCCATAAATAATGGAGCCCGGATACCTTAACTTAAAGTCAAGGACGGTGCAGCCAATATTGGAACCCAGATCAAGGATTACCGGATTTTGTTTATTTAAAAATGGTTCATTAGTTATATGATATTTTTGGTTGAACACATAATTCAACACATTCCTGTCCACACCATTCCTGCACCTGATTTGTAGTTTAACCTTATTTAATTCTTTTGCTTTAAGTTTTACTGTTATAAATTCTTTTCTTAAAAAATAAGAATAGTAATAATATTTTAATACACCCATCCAGCTAAATAGCCGGGCATTAAGGATTAGATCATGGTACTGGTATTTAATTTTGCTTACAAGCTTAGTCATATTCTTAATTTTTCCTTCTTTTTTCGGTGAAATATTTTATTAAAATTTCCCGGATAAAAAAAGATTTTTTTGGAACTACTTTATAAAGCCATTGAAAATACCTGGACCCCAAGGGAACCACGGAGGGGAATATTGTGATAGCCATTTGTACAGAACTATTTACAGTTTTCCAGTCTTTTGCAGTAGCCGCATAAGTTGCGTTAGCCAAAAGCTGTTCAGCAATTTCCTTGTTAAACTTTTCACCTGTTTTTTCTTTTACTAGCTTCCAAACATTTAAAGCTGCCCTTGCACAACGAGCCTTATTATTAGCAGACATACTTGCCGGGTAATAGTAATTAATGCAGGTAAGTTCAGGCTCATAATCAAAACTAAGGCCTGCTATAGAAGCCCTGGTATAAAAAGCCCGGTCTTCATTGTATAAAACAGAAGCGTCAATATTAAAACCGCCGATGTTTAAAAAAGATACTTTTTTTATCACGGCAAAATTAACGACCTTCTTGGTAATGGTAAACCGAACAGGATCACTTGTAATTTCTTCCACCGTATAATCCGGTTCTCCCATAAGTTGCTGCGTTATAAAATCCCGATACTGGTAATGCATCAAAATAATATCGGACGTAATTGGTTTATTCATCCATTTATGAGCAACGTTAGTAAAATTGGGTAGCAACTCATCATCAGCATCATGAAAGTGCAGCCAGTCACTTTTTGCTATTTCAGCAAGCCTGTTTTTACCTGTTGAGCAACCTGAATTTACATTTCCCTCAATAACTGTGGCTCCAAATTTTTCCGCTATTTCTTTTGTATTATCTGTGCTACAATCATTGTAAACCAGTATCTCATCGAATGGTATCACCTGGGCTTTGGCAGATCGTAACAGCCTGGGTAAATATTCCGCAGCGTTATAAGCTGGGATGCATAATGCAATGGAGGACACTATAAGTTTGCTTTTGTTAATGAAAAATACCTTCGAGAGCATCCTTAAATTTAAAGCCTGATTTCTGCAAAAGTTTTTTGGCTTGCCCGAGGTTTTTTGTTTTTAGTAAATAAGCACAGAAATTGACGAGAAACCGCCGGTTATTTTTTTTTCTTATCCATACAAGTTCCGAAGCCGATAAGGGCAAAGGAATTTCAACCAGTGCATCTTTTAAATATCGGTAGCTATTGTACAAATATTCAAAAGGTGTATTTATAGCCTGGTTTTCATGCCTTCTGTAATTAAGAAATTCAAAAGGAATCCTTACCAGCGGGGAATAACAACAAGCTTTCAGGTTAAAATACATATCGCCAGCAGCATCATATTTGTCAGTATATCCTTTGATGTCTAAAAAAAAGGAACGACGCATAATGGTTCCTCCCGGACCAATTACTAAAATCGGATTTTTAAAGAAATGATCGTGTATTGCCTGGGTAG
>JBBQXO010000280.1:0-4383 GCA_038209595.1 Chitinophagales bacterium | reverse complement strand
TTTCACATTTCACATTTCACGTTTCAACTGCATCATCTCCATCTCGAAACTGCTTATCTTTACCGGCTAGAACATCATTTGTTACATGCATTATTTATCTGCTGAGAATTTAACCAAGGCCTACGGAATTACCCCACTTTTTAACGATATCACTTTTCATATAAATGAAGGCGACAAAGTTTCATTGGTTGCCAGAAATGGAGTAGGTAAAAGCACTTTATTGAAGATTATCGCAGGAAAGGAAAAACCTGACAGCGGTAAACTATGGATTCATAAAGATGTAAAAGTAGTTTTGTTTGAACAGGAGCCTCAATTTGATGAGCAAAAAACCATTGCTGAAAATATTTTTCAAATCGACCATCCCATTCTAAATGCGGTGCGGGAATTTGAAATGGTAAGTGAAAGCGAAGACACGGATAAAATTATTGAGGCTATTTCGCAAATGGATAATCTTGGTGCATGGGACTTTGATGCCAAAGTAAAACAGATTCTGACCAAGCTTAATATTCATCACCTGGATCAAAGGGTGATTTCGCTTTCCGGCGGGCAGCGCAAAAGGGTTGCACTTGCCAGAACATTGATTGATGTTGGATTTGATCCACAGCATTCCTTGCTTTTAATGGACGAACCGACGAACCACCTTGATGTGGAAATGATTGAGTGGCTGGAATATTATTTAGGACAAGAGAAAGTAACATTGCTGATGGTAACCCACGACCGCTATTTTCTAGATGCCGTATGTGAAAACATTTGGGAAATGGAGCGCAGCAATATTTACACCTACAAGGGCGATTATGCTAATTACCTCGACAAAAAAGCGGCACGTATTGATAGTGAATTATCTTCCATAGACAAAGCAAAAAACCAGTACCGGAAAGAACTGGAATGGATGCGTAAACAACCAAAGGCACGAACTACCAAGTCTAAAAGCCGCATAGATTCGTTTTATGATGTAGAGTCCGCAGCTAAAAAGAAGATTGCGGATGAGCAACTTCAACTGAATGTAAAGATGACCCGAATGGGTGGAAAAGTGGCCGAAATGAAAAAGGTTAATAAAGCTTATGGCGACCTCGTCATTCTAAAAGGGTACGATTATACTTTTTCGAAAGGAGAGCGCATTGGGGTAGTAGGAAAAAATGGCGTAGGTAAGTCAACTTTTCTAAATATGCTTCTTGGGCTGGAAACACCAGACAGCGGAAAGATTAATATAGGAGATACCGTTGTTTTTGGTAATTATAGCCAATCAGGACTGGAGTGGAAAGAAGACATGCGGTTAATAGAATATGTAAAAACCTTTGCAGAAACCTTCCCTTTGGAAGGTGGAGGGGCGTTAACAGCTTCAAAATTTCTTGAGCTTTTTTTATTTCCCCCCGAAAAACAATACACCTATTTAAGCAGCTTGAGTGGCGGAGAAAAACGCCGCCTGCAGTTACTTACTATTTTATTTACGAATCCCAATTTTTTAATCCTCGATGAACCTACCAATGATCTCGACCTCCCTACCCTTGCGGTTTTGGAAAATTTCCTGAGCGATTATCAGGGTTGCGTAATGATTGTAAGCCATGACAGATATTTTATGGACCGGCTGGTAAACCATTTGTTTGTTTTTGAAGGCGATGGTATTGTCAGAGATTATCCCGGAAACTACAGTCAATTCAGGATGGATGAGTTAGCAAAGGAAAAAATGGCGAATGCTAAGCCTGCACCGGTCATAGAAAAATCAGTTGAAGCAAAATCTTCTCCAACCGAACCAACTATAAAAAAGAAACTTAGTTTTAAGGAACAACGTGAATTTGATAAGCTGGAAAAGGAAATGCCTTCGCTGGAAAAGGAAAGAGCGTCTTTAACGGTAATGATGAATAATGGTGGTGCCAATTATGAGAAATTACAGGAAATTGCTCAAAGAATCCTTGAAATAGGGAATCTGCTGGATGAAAAAGAAATGCGCTGGCTTGAACTGAGCGAGGGTTGAAAAGGACTTATTGTGTAGGGTCTCCTCGCAACGTTTCGCTGCCGATGGTGGTTGACGTTGCGGGTTTTCTGCCTAACATTTCTTTTATTGCTTATTATTACTCGTCCAATTTAGGTAAAACATCCTTTACAAGAGACATCGCTTTGAAGGTTTTGGGGTTATCTTAATTTTTAGCCGAAAAGCTTCTTCTTAAAGGCTCTCCGCCGAAAGCGGTTGATATTAAGCGCTTTCTACCTCTATGCTTCTTGTTTGCTACGTCAATAGCAACGGTTGATCTGCAACCATCCATACCCTATTCAGTAAAAACTTTTGATCCACATTTTCCTGCGACACATTCTGTCGCACCCAACCCTTAACTTCGGTTTTTAAGTAAATAAAAAACCGCCACACCATGAATGAGATGCAAAAGCGACCATCTGAAGAGGATCTCAAAACCCTGCATGCACTTGCTGAAACCCCAGATGCCAAAGCCCTTGAAACAGCTATTCGGGAAGGCAATGTAGCACTCGTAGCAAGCCTGACCGGCAAAAATGCTCAACTGCTTGATACCCTTGCCCATCTGATAGCAACCGATGAAGCCGAACTACAACAAATACAAGCAGTGTTTCCCAGCGCTTTGTTAGAATATACATCCGATTTCGCTTCCTCTAAGAATCCTTAAAAATCTCCCTATGTCAAAAAGAGGATATATCTACCGTTACCGGCTGATTATTGAAAAACTCAATAAGCAACCCTACATTTCAGGAGAAGAGCTGACCGAATATATTTCCGAACGCATCCATTTGTTTGAAGATGTGGAACTGAACAATGAACAGCAAAAAACCATTTCTCTTCGTACCCTTCAGCGGGATTTCAAAGAAATCAGTCAGTTATTTGGTATTGATATTGCCTGGCACAAACGGGAAAAAGGCTATTACATTGAAGGCACAGGACCCAACGAATCCCATTATAAACGCATGATGGAAGCCTTCGATCTGTTTCATTCCCTGCACCTCTCCCAAAAGGCCGACGAAATGGTGCATTTTGAAAAAAGACGATATTCAGGCGGCACCCAACATTTCGCAGGGCTCGTTTATGCCATTCAGGAGCGAAAACTTGTAGAGTTTAACTACTATAAGTTCGATGACGATATACTCACCGAAAGAACCACCGAACCATACGCCCTCAAAGAATTTAAAAACCGTTGGTACCTGCTTTCCAAAGACAGGAAAGACGGCATCATCAAAACCTTTGCACTCGACCGCATACACGATCTGCTGATTACCCACCAAACCTATACCTACCCACGGGACCTAAACATAGAAGAAAAATTCAAATATTGCTACGGCATCATTTGCCCGGAAACCGGCGAAACAGAAGACATCATCCTCGCATTCGATGCCTTTCAGGGCCAATATATAAAAACGCTCCCCCTGCATCCAACACAGCAGGTGTTAGTGGATACCGAAGAGGAATGCCGTATTCAGTTACAACTGTTCATTACCTGGGATTTTATACAGGAGTTGCTTACCATGGCTGGAACCTTTAAAGTAATACAGCCAAAAAAGTTGGCGGATGAGTTGAAAGGGTTGTTTGAAAGGGGAATAAGGATGCTACAATAGCCACATTCCATCCTGAATAAAAACTTTACAAATAATGAGCCAAAAAACGAATATTTGTGGATATTCAAAAAACAGCCATTCCTGCCATGATTGACTGCCTGATCTTCTTTCATCAAAATCCCACCATTGATTTCACTTTATTCAATTCATTCTTTACTACATGAACACTGCTGTCCATAACAAACTGGTTTCTTTTATCTGGAGCATTGCCGACGATTGCCTGCGCGACGTGTATGTACGGGGCAAATACCGTGATGTTATTTTGCCCATGGTGGTGCTGCGCAGGCTTGATGCCCTGCTGGAACCTACCAAAGAAGCTGTAATGGAGGAACTGGCTTTTCAACGCGATGAAGCCAAATTTACCGAATGGGACGAAAACGGTTTGCGGCAGGCATCTGGGTATGTTTTTTACAACACAAGCCACTGGACCCTGCAACGGCTGCAAAGTACGGCTACCAATAACCAACAGATTCTGCAAGCCAATGTGGAAGACTACATGAACGGCTTTAGCAAAAACGTAAAAGAAATTGTTGGAAAATTCAAACTGCAGGAACAGGTAAAGCACATGGCAGCTAAGGATGTGTTGCTCGATGTACTCGAAAAATTTACATCGCCCTATATAAACCTTACGCCATTTGAAAAGCTGGATCCCGAGGGTCGCAAATTGCCACCGCTCAGCAACCTGGGCATGGGCTATGTGTTTGAAGAACTCATCCGAAAGTTTAACGAAGAAAACAACGAAGAAGCCGGGGAACATTTTACCCCACGAGAAGTGATTGACCTTATGACGCATGTCATTTTCGATCCGGT
>JBBQXO010000279.1:0-4429 GCA_038209595.1 Chitinophagales bacterium | reverse complement strand
CAAAACCAAAAAACGAATATCTTTTATCCCGATATCATTTATCGGTATTCTTTCCCTAAAAAGAAAATTGACCTGCAACTTTCGGTAATGAATCTGTTGGATGAGGATAACTTTGTGACGACACAGTTCAATGATTTTTATTTTTACCAGAGTATTTTTCAGATCCGGCCAAGACAGGTTTTGGTGTCGGTTAAGTTTCAGTGGTAAGGAAGGTTAGTACTTTTTCTCTGTTGGTATATCTGTGCGGCATATTGCCAACATGGACAACGAAAGCTTTGCAGATTAGCTGAATAGGCTGATTTTATAGGAAATGCAGCCAGTATCGTTGGCTTTTTCAGCTAGCCATTAACGATGGTTCTTAAAACACTATCTTATCTTTATATTTCCTACCCAATTCCAAATTTGCAATTTCGTGTAAATGTGGAATTGGATTCCATAATTACAATTTTATGTAAATGTGGAATTGGATTCCATAATTGCAATTTTATGTATATCTGGATTCGTATTCCATAATTGCATATTTTTGTATAAATGGAATGGAACAATGGCAGATTTACACAGGGCCATATGGGAAGAAGCAATACTGCTGGCCGGGCAGTTGAGAGGGCTATGTATTACCGGGCCAAGACAAAGTGGTAAAAGCACCCTTAGTAAAATGATATTTGGCAAAAAGCCCTATTTTAGTTTCGAAAACCCAAAAATAGAGGCCGAAGTATTAAAAGATCCAGAAGTCTGGTTAAATCAGTTTGAAAATGGCGCTATACTGGATGAAGTACAGCGAGTGCCTGACATTTTCCGGTTTCTACAGGAAATTTTTGACAACAACAAGGCTCGTGGACAATTTATACTCACAGGCTCTAATAATTTTTTGCTGCAGGAACAAATTTCCCAATCGCTCGCAGGCAGGGTGGGTTATCTGAAATTGCTGCCTTTTTCGCTTGCAGAATTACAGGCAGCCGGTCTTGCACACGATTCGGTGGCAAAACATATTATAAAAGGCGGCTATCCAGAAATTTGGGATCAAAATTTAGTGCCAGCCAAATGGATGTCCTCGTACCTGCAAACCTATGTGCAGCGTGATGTGCGTTTGGTGCGCAACATTACCGACCTGTCACAGTTTACGAGGTTTATTATGCTGCTTGCCAACTATGCCGGCCAGCTTATTAATCGCGAAGCCATCAGTCGTTCCATTGGTATTGATAATAAAACCGTGCAGGCATGGCTAGGCATACTGGAAAGTAGTTTTATCATTTTTCAGTTGCAACCTTGGTACAACAACCTGAACAAACGTATTACCAAAAGCCCCAAACTTTATTTTTATGATACCGGTTTACTGTGTTATTTGTTAGGGATAGAAAGTGAAACAGGCCTCAAAAAACATACAGCTTACGGAGCCATTTTTGAAAACTGGGTGATGACTGAAATACGCAAGAACCGGTACAATAAGGGCTTGGAAGGGGGTATGTATTTCTTTCGAGACAGCGCAGGTAACGAAGTTGACCTGATTCTTGAAAAAAACGAAACTATTTTTGCCATAGAAATAAAAGCCACTACCAAACCCGATAGCAGCCATTTTAGCGGATTGAAATACTGGCAAAAACACGCCCGGCTAAATGAAGGATTTCTTATTTGCGGGGGGCGGGGGAAATACAATTCCCCTGAACCTTTCGGAATATTGGAATGGCATGAAGTGGGGGATGTATAGGGGAGCATTTGAATCGATATTTGATTATGCTGCAGCGCATTTACAAGGGGTAATCCAACAGGCAATGGCTACCCGCAACTATAGGCGACGGCTTCCATTTCAACCTTGCGGGGCTCAAAAACAAAGCCATCATATTCTCGTATTATTTCTTCGAGCAGTGCATCAATCTCCGGTAAGGTTTTATGGGTAGTGAGTTTATTACGATATTCTCTGATATTGGGCAATGCTTTAAGATAGTTGGTATAATGGCGCCGCATTTCGTGTATGCCAAGGGTTTCTCCTTTCCATTGTACACTAAAATGAACATGTTTGCGGATAACTTCAATCCGCTGTTGAATATCGGGTGGTAACAGGTGTTCGCCTGTAGCAAAAAAATGTTTGATTTCATTAAAAATCCAAGGATAACCAATAGCAGCACGGCCAATCATAATGCCATCTACGCCATAGCGGTTTTTGTATTCCAGTGCTTTTTCGGGGCTGTCAATATCGCCGTTACCAAATACGGGGATATGCATGCGGGGATTGTTTTTTACCTGAGCAATATAACTCCAGTCGGCTTCGCCTTTATACAACTGACTGCGTGTTCGCCCATGTATGCTAATGGCCTTCACGCCGACATCCTGCATGCGTTCGGCCACTTCCACAATATTTATACTATCGAAATCCCAGCCAAGCCGTGTTTTTACCGTAACCGGCAAATTGGTGCTACGGACACAAGCTTTGGTAAGCCTTTCCATCAGGTCAATATTCTTGAGCACCCCCGCGCCTGCCCCTTTGTTTACCACATTTTTTACCGGGCAGCCAAAATTAATATCAAGCAGGTCGGGGTTTACGGTATCTACAATTTTTGCGCTTAAGGCCAAAGCTTCTTCATCCCCACCAAATATCTGAATGCCCACCGGGCGCTCTTCTTCAAAAATATCAAGTTTCTGTTTGCTTTTCATAGCATTGCGAATGAGGCCTTCACTGCTGATGAATTCAGTGTACATGAGGTCGGCACCATTGAGTTTGCAAACAGCCCGAAAAGGTGGATCGCTCACCTCTTCCATAGGAGCAAGAAGGAGCGGAAAATCGGGAAGCTGTATGTTGCCTATTTTTACCAAAGAGGCGCAAAGGTAGGGCAGATGAAAGAAGAAGGTAAGGAAGATCTTTTATTCTTTCGTTAGGAGCTATTTTATGTCTTTGAAAGGCGAGCGGCTTGAAAGGAATATCCCTTTATCCTCCACCCCATAGAAAAGAAAGGTCACCATTTGAATCGGTTTATCAGTTTTCTGATAAGCGGGTATCAAAGATGTCTTTATGCCTCCAAATAAATGAAGGCAATGCGTTTACTTCCAGACTGTTACAATTATTATATTTAAAAAAGCAGAACGTTTGCTCTTTCCAAATAAGAAGGTTTGAATTTGAAAATCCTGACACTAATTGGGTTCTTGGTGCTAAAATATATTTATAATAGAATTCCCCAACATTAATATCAACCCCTATGAATGAATTTAAAATAATAATTTAAAAAAGTAATTACTTTTTCAAATTATTCTGCATTACAATACTTTTAGGCTGTGTAAGTCGAATCATTTCAATGGCCTTTTCACAAGGCACCTCCTTTTCAGAGGTATCATAAGAAATAAATAGGCTCCATGTACCAGCCGCATTGCCCGGAAGTGGCATTCCAATGGGTGTTTTTAGTTGAACTTCGTCACCATTTTTCACGTATGCTTTTTTCAAATGTGCAAAACCAACATATAAATCCTCAGTTGTTTTTACAAGAACAAGTGATTCATTGGACACTTGAAATACCGAAACTACTTTACCGCAAACATGTGAATTAATAGCGGTTTCTTCAGGTAGCAACACAGTAACTGTATTAGTCACCATTCGAATATTAGGCATTCCTATGTAGTTGCAAGGGGCTATTTCACCCCGATCAAGAAAGTGTTGCTGTGCATTAATAGCTTGAACAGAAATAGTGAAGGCGGCAATTAGAAACCATTTTTTCATTGGTAGTGATTTTTGTTATAAGTTTTCAAAATTTGTTCTATTAAAATCTGTATCGGATGATGTTGCAGGGATATTTTAACATTTGGATTATATCAAAAGGATGCTTAGTAATTACCGTTCGGAATTAAAGTAAAATGGGATTTTCCTTGTTTTACTCAAAATCCATTTTTACCAATTTCTGATCGGTCCTGAACTTCAAGAGTTTTTTCTGTGCTATCAAAACTGCAATTTTTTCGTCATTAAAATCCGTGTTGATTACTAAACTTTTGGCAAAATTCAAAAAAATTCTTTTCGTTATTCAATTTTCCTTTCAATTGTTCCCTAAATTTCTCCTTCCACTTTTCCTTCTTCTCTTTCCATTTTCAGGATCATTTCTTCAATACCTATCGTTTTTTCGTTTTTTGTGATTATCGCTATTGGCTTTTAAAAGTTAGAGATCATTTCTGAATTACCACATACCTGCTTATAAAGGTAAATATGGCTCCGGTTTTTTTGAGATGCCCGATAGATAATAAATACATGGCGTAGAGTTTCGCAAGCCAAAGGTTAGTGAAATATAAAAACTTAATGGTTATAAAGAAATTGGACAGCGAGTCTGTTATCTTTGGAGTACTTCAAATGAATTACACATGAACGATGAATATAATAATCCTCCTCTGAACGACGATCACCTCACTGCATGGGAATCATTTTTCAATCCTTTGGTGGGCGAATATAGAAAATTGC
>JBBQXO010000278.1:0-4448 GCA_038209595.1 Chitinophagales bacterium | reverse complement strand
TATTAAACAATGAAGTATTTGAGTAATAGCTGCTTTGCAGGTGTTCAGCGTTGGAAGAACATTAGATATAATGGTAGCCCCTTTTTCTGAAATGAGTTTTCTCCTGAGCTGTTTAAATTCAGAAATAGTCTCGTTCAAATCTACCGCTTCTTTTACCTCTGCTGGTTTATTTGCTCTGGAATAATCTAACAGATCAAGGATGATCTGCTTCATTCTTTTGGCACCATCTGTTGCGAAATAAATGTATTTAAGCGCCTTTTCGTCCAATCGATCTTCGTATTTTCGTTTCAATTGATCCATAAAACTGGAAATCATTCGAAGTGGTTCCTGTAAATCATGAGAGGTAACAAAAGCAAATTGCTCCAGCTCTTCATTGGAACGTTCCAATTCAAGCGTATACTGTTTGAGCAGCTCCTGATTTCTGACTTCCTGCGTTATGTCTGATGAAATACCAAGTATACCTGATAATATATTTTGCTCATCAAGAATGGGAGAATTTGTAATGAGGGCGGGAAAACTGGTTCCATCCTTTTTGCGTACTTTAAATTCGCCAGACCATGTTTCCCCTTTTTTTAGCACTTCCATTATCTGTATAGCTAGTTCTTTATTAGTCTCAAGCGTTGTTAGATTCATAATGTTCTCCCCAATTGCTTCTTCTTTTTTCCAGCCATAAATATTTTCTGCTGCTTTATTCCAAAAATTGACAACGCCATTAATATCTGTTGCAATAGTGGCCTGTCCTATCATGCTCAATAAATTGGCTTTGAATTTGTTTTCTTCATCTGCTTTTTTACGCTCCGAGATATCAAAACAAATGGCTAAATATTGAACGGGTTTGTTATTCTCATCCAAAAAAGGAACAATACTGGTATCTTCCCAATAATGGGATTCATCTTTTGCCTTATTTTTTATTTCTCCCCGCCATACCTTTCCCGATGCTATTGTTGTCCATAAATGATTGAAAAATTCTTTTGGATGATAATTTGAATTAATCAGTTGATGTGTTTTCCCGATAATCTCCTTTTTATCATATTTTGATATGGTACAAAAGTTATCATTTACAGAAGTAATCATTCCTTTGTTATCTGTGAATGCGATAATGGCAGATTGTTCTAAGGCAAATTTATAGTCTGATAATGATTTCAAAGTTTTATCTAATTCCAGAGCTGCTAATTTTTTATTATTTATATCTTGAAAACTTCCATAAATTTTCGTTCGCTTATTATTGGCCATTTCACTTTTTCCAATGCTGCGAACCCATCGTTTATTCCCTTTGCCAGTTAGTACTAAACACTCTTCATCAAACTCAATCCCTTCCTTAATTAAAAGATCTGTTGCTTGCTGTATTCTGTCTTTACTTTCCCCAATAAGTAGTTCTAATCCACCTGTGTAAGAAGGGTTGTAACTATCGTCTAATTCCAATATTTCCATTAACATGGGAGACCAAAACATATTATCTCCGTCCTGATTGATAAAATCCAACTCCCAACTGCCTATTCGGGCAATTTTGCTAGTCTGACTTAGTAAGTTTTCGATTTTTGATTCCTTTGTAATATCAAGTACAATTACGTTGAATACAATACTACCATCTGCCAGCAAAATAGGGATTGCACTATTTCCTAAATGGGTCTTAAGCTCGCCATTTGGCATTACAACTTTAAAGCGACTTGTCCACCTTGTTTTTGTTTGGATAGATTTACGGATACTAGCCTTTACTTCCTCCATTTCACCACCCAATTTTATTTGATCCCACAACAGGTTTATATTCCCCATTATTTCCTTGGTGGTATAACCCCACAATTGCTCAACCATTCCAGAGATATACTGGATAGAATCGGTTCCATCAGGATGAATAATGTATTGGTAGACTACTCCAGGTAGGTTTTCGGAAAGTGCGATTAGTCTGTTTTCCGATTCTTTAATAGAGCTTATATCCTGAAAACTACCATAAATCCGTTTGCACTCACCGTCTGTAAATTCACCATTTCCGATGGCACGCACCCATCGTTCTTTCTTTTTAGCAGTGACCAATACCGCTTCAAAATCAAATGGCTCTCCGGTTGAAATACATTTTTCAACGTTTAAATGCACAACTTGGCGAAAATCGGCTCTGTAAAAATTGATACCTATTTCCAGATTTGGTACAAATGATTTCGGGTCTGTTTCATGCAATTTGTGAATCTCGTCTGACCAAAAGACCTTTTGATTGGTTAAATCCATTTCCCAACTTCCAATCTTGGCAATCTCACTTACTTGCCGGTTCAATTCCCTTAGTTTCTTTTCTTCTGTAATATTTTTGGCGGTGGCATAAATTAAACCCTCTTCTATTGATGTATTGCAGTTCCAACTCAACCAAATGATGTCACCAGTTTTGGTAAGGTAGCGGTTTTCAAAGCCGAAAGTGGTTTCTCCATGTACTAAGCGCTCCGTTTCGCTAAAGGTAATATTCGCATCCTCAGGGTGTACAAATTCGTTGAAGCTATGGTATAGGATTTCTATTTCACTATAGCCCAGCAATTCACAGCCTGCCTTATTTATCTTCAGGAATCTGCCCTTAAAATCTGAAATGCAAAGGATATCAGGAATAGTATTGAACAAATGGCTCAAATCATTTTCCAGTTTTTTTCGGTTGAGTGCAGAACCGATATATCCCTCCAGCTTCTTTAATATTTGGGTAAACTTTTTTAAATAATTACCACTATGCTTTGTACCAATGTTTAGAACGCCCACCACTTCATCATTAAAAATTAATGGAATACCCAACACTGCTTTTAACCCTATATTTTTTGCTGCTTCTTTTCTTACAAAACCCTTTTGATTATTAATATCATCCCATACAATTTGTTCCCCTCCAAACCATACATTGCCAGCCAAGCCTTCGGCTATTTTAAATACATTAAACTTAATGTTGTAGTCATAAAATTTTTCATCTTCAGGTGCTGCAACAAAATGGTTAAGTAGTTGAATTTGGCTTTTTTCCAGGTTAGTGGTCCATACTTCAACCCAATCAAATTTCCCAAATTCGCAAATTGATTTACATAACTCTTTTGTGGAACTTATCAGATCATTTTCGGTATTGAAATTTGTACTTATTTTGGCTAATAATTCCTTTTCAAGTTTTTTATTTTTTTGCTCCGTTACATCCCGTTCTATAGCAATCCAGTGGGTGAACCATCCTTTTTCATTTGCTACAGGAGTTACAGAAAAGTTTATCCAGAATTCCTCTCCGTTTTTCTTATAGTTGATCGTGGTTATTTCGTGAGATTCCCAATTTTTGATTGCTTGGTTGAGTTTTGCTAGTTCTATTTTGTCAGAATGAGGACCTTGAAGCATGCGGGGTGTTTTACCGATGACTTCTTCAAAGGTATAACCCGTCATTTTTGTGAAAGCTTCATTTACATAAATAATTTTGGGCCCCGGTTCATCATATTGTTCCGCCTCGGTGATTAAAATCGCATCAGTCGTGTTCGTAATAACACTTTCAAGGAGCTTCAGTTTTTGTCTTTCCTCAACTCTATCTGTGATGTCTCTCGAATTGACTACGATTCCTTTTACAGCAGGATTGTCCAACATATTAGTCAAAACTGTCTCGACCCATCTCCATTCATTTTTATGGTTTTTTGCACGGAAGGGCTCCATAATGACTTTATCCTCTATAGTCGATTTTTCCAGACTATCCAAAGTGCTTTTCCTGTCATCAGGATGGACAAATTCAAAGGCATTTATACCAATAAAGTTTTCTGGCGGCATCCCGGTAATAGCAGTAATTGAAGGACTCATGTAAAGATAAATTCCTTGCGTATCTACTACTCCCACAATGTCAAATGCCCCTTGAACCAGTGCTTTGAATCGCTGCTCGCTTTGGAGGATTTTTTCTTCCTGTTCGATTTTCTCCTTGCCATCTCCGCCCACACAATACATTAGTTTGGCTGTATCATCCCACCTCGAAGACCATATCATATAGGCGGTACTCCCATCTTTTTTCTTATAGCGGTTGACGAAAGATTTAACATCCTGTCCGTTCATAATGGCAGCGGCTATTTCGTTGGTTTTGTCTACATCTTCTTCTAAGATTAAATCAATGTAAGCTTTGCCAATTAATTCTTCGGGTAAGTAGCCCCAAAGCTTTGCTGATGCAGCGCTTACAAATACAAAATTGCCTAGTTCGTTAACTGTACAAAGAACATCTAAAGAAGAATCGATCATTTGATTCGCTTCAGATTTATGCTTTACGATACGGGTAATATCTCTTGATCGGCAGGCTACGGCAAAAAGTTTTTGATCGTCTCCGGTTAATGGTTCAAAACTAACTTGACTGTATTGAATTTCATTTAGAATTGGATTGAAATAATGTTCTTCTATTTCAAAATACGCTCCTTTAAGCGCCTTATTGTAATAATCTGTCCATTTTTCAATATAGCCTTTTCCAAAGCCTTCTACTAGTACCG
>JBBQXO010000277.1:0-4511 GCA_038209595.1 Chitinophagales bacterium | reverse complement strand
TTTGAAAATGGAGTATCCATTCTTGCTCCATCAATTTTTGCAAATCCTGCATCAGAAGCGCTGCATCGAAATGTAGCGGTAGTTTTATGGAAGAAAAGATGGTACCATATCAAAAAAAGGTTATTGTAAAATAAGATGGTTACGGTTTTAGAATTGTGTTTTCTTTTCGGCAAATCCACCGGCCTGTTGCATTTAGTGCTGAAATATCGCTCCTTGCGAAGCTGATATAGCGGAAACAGGAAGAGTTGAAACCCTACAGGACAACAATGAAGTCTTCTAAGTTCTCGGAAGCAATTTTACTGTTCTTCTTTTTGCATGCTTTAATACTGAACTACCTTCCTTTTTATACCAAAATAAAGTTGGCTACTTGTGCCTGTTTTTATAAAATGAAACACAATTATATCCTAATTTAGCATTTCTATTTCAAAACAACACTTAACAAATAAAATTGACACCAATTATTAGATGCCTGTTTTTTATTCTAATCATAATCCTTCCTTTTTCAGCATCTTCACAAAAAGAATGGAGCAATTGGTATGCGAATAGTAGTACAAAGCTTTCTTTTAAAAATGGTAATGCAGAAGTCGTTAAAGATTTTATTGCCGAAATACCGCCATTCCCTCCTTTCGAAAATTTATTTCACTTTTATCATTGGGCACAAAGTCCGATTACTTCCTATTCCGATCCTGTAACTGGAGAAATGCTCCTTGCTATTTCAAACCACGTGGGATTCGGTAAAAATTATTGGGATTTTCCAACCCCGGATTTTTTAAGATCTTGTCCTGATAAAAGATCGTATCAGATTATTCCAATACCAGATAAGCCGGGCAAGTTCTATATAATGCAGTTTCAAAGTATAGCTGCGGATTTAGCGGCTCAGGAAACCGGGCTACAGGTAAGATGCCCTAATGCTATAGGATTAGGCTATTCCATTGCTGATCTTAGCTTGAATAATGGAATGGGTGATTTTTCAACAGTAAATAAAGTGTTAAGTGGAGGGCTTACGGAGCAAATTACCTATGTTCGCCATGCCAATGGTAAAGATGTTTGGATTATTGTACACCCATATGGTTCTGCGAATTATCAAGCTATTCTCGCAACTTCCGATGGATTTAATGCACCTGTGGTAAGTACCATTGGGGCGGTTATAAATGGCGGCAGCCGAAGTGTTTATGGATTAATGGAGGCCTCACATGATGGGAAATTACTGGCAGTTTACCGAAGCATTCCTTTAGCAAACGGACGCCAGAACAGTGACCTTGAGTTATTTGATTTCGATAATGCTACAGGCAAATTGAGTAATTATAGAACCAAACCAAATGACGGCTATATATCGGGTATCCAATTTTCTCCGGATAATTCAAAACTCTATGCCGTTCTTTATTCACAGGATTATGATTACTCAAAATTAGTACAATGGGATTTCAACCAACCCGACTTTGAGAAGTCTAAAACCATCATTTACGAGCGGTACCGAGCAGAATTGATCGATATGCAATTAGGCCCTGATGGAAAAATTTACATCAGTCGTCATCGCGAATATTATGAAAATGATATTAAGGATTACCTGATGGTAATTCAATGCCCGAATCTGCCCCAATTTGCCTGTAACCTGAAGATTAGAGGGCCTGAAATAACGATGTTTTATTTGCCTGTTTTAATAAATGACTTCATTAATTCAGCAAAAGTGGCGCCTATTCCAAAATTCAGCCTGGGAAATGATACTGCAATTTGCTTTGGTACATATAAGCTAAGTGCACCGGCGGGATGGGAAAGTTATCAATGGAATACCGGAGATACTACCAGGGAGATTACAATAAACAAAACAGGAACTTATTATGTACTTACCGGCAATACTGGTTTTTCCTGTCCTTCGGGATACGGTTCTATTATAATTAGTGATCAGGCAAAAAAACTTGATTTAGGAAAAGATTCCGGCATTTGTGCCGGCAGTTCCATACCTATTAAAATCCCTGATGGTTATATTAACATACTTTGGCCAAACGGAAGCCAAACAAGAGATTCTTTGATTAGCGGGGGAGGCGAAATTATTATAAGTGCCAAGGATTTAAACGGTTGTTTTACTAAAGACACAATCAACATCTTTTCCAAGTATTTTCCCCGTGCAAATTTTGGCAACGATACCGTTCTTTGTAATAATGAAAAATTGATACTTCGACTTGAGCCCATTCAGGAATTTAGTCCGACAGCAGTATATAAATGGCAGGATAGTACTACCAAAGCTAATTTGGTGGTTACTAAACCAGGTACTTACTGGGGAACAGTGAGCTTTGATGGATGTACAGTGAGCGATACTATTAAGGTGAGTTATTTGAATACGGAACAAGTTTCGTTAGGTGCGGATACAACGCTTTGCAAAGGCGACACACTATTGTTGTCTCCTTCGGTTCCTGGGGCATCTTATCAATGGAGCAATGGGGCTACTACGCCATTAATTTATGCGCACACAGGGGGTACTTATTGGGTAAAAGTAGATAATGGTTTGTGTGTTTTAAGCGATACTATACAGGTTAACTTTACTCCTAAGCCATCAGTTTTTCTAGGTAAGGATACTGCTGTTTGCGTAGGGGAGCGTCTTGTTCTGAATCCAAATCTTACAGGTGGAAAGTTTTTGTGGCAGGATGGAGCAACTACTGCTAACTATACGGTTTCTAAAGAAGGGCTTTATTGGTTGCATTATAGTTTTAATGGATGTACCGTTGGGGATAGTATTCGGGTCAACTACTTGTCTTTGCCGCCGCTTAATCTTGGCAGGGATACTACTTTTTGTGCAGAAGGCAGCTTTTTGCTCTCAGCGGCTGATACATCTATCAATCATTATTTATGGCAAAATCAAGGCAGCCAACCTTTTTTTAGGGCAGTTGATGCTGGTACGTATCATGTAGTAGTTACCGGAAAAAATGGATGTTTGAACCGCGATACAATCATACTTTCAACTGTTCCCTTGCCCAAATTTAGCTTGGGAGCCGATACCAGCCTCTGTACAGGAAGTACTTTAGTGCTGAACCCTCCTGCATTATCGGGTGCTGCTTATGCATGGAGTACTGGCAGCCTCCTCGGCCAGCAAGCTTTACAGCAATCAGGTACCTATTGGTTAAAGGCCGACAGGCAGGGTTGTACTTTCAGCGACACTATTTCAGTATACTTTAAACCCAATCCACAGGTGAACCTTGGCAGGGATACTTCACTATGTGAAGGCTCGGGCATGCTTCTTACCGTAAACCAAACTGGCGCGGGTTTTACCTGGCAAAATGGAACCACTGCAAATAATCTCAGTGTAAATAAGGCCGGGCTATATTATGTAACGGTAGATCTGGATAACTGTCTGGGTAAAGATTCCATAAGGGTTTCTTATTTGGATAAGCCTGTTTTATTAATTGGCCAGGATACAAGTATATGTTTGGGGCAAAAGATTACTTTAACCCCTACGGTAAACACTTCTGTTTCTTATCGGTGGCAGGATGGATCAACCCAGCCTTCTTTAAGCATATCCGATACGGGTTTTTATACAGTTTCTATTTCAAATGTATGTGGTAATCAAACCCGAAATATTTCGGTCTCTTCCGGACTTTGTCAGATATTAATGCCCGATGCATTTACCCCGAACGGAGATCTTCTCAACGATGTTTTTCGGGTTAAATATCCATTTCGGGTTAATTATTTCAGATTCCAGATTTATAACAGATATGGTACGGTTATTTTTGAAACGGATCAGATGCTAAAGGGTTGGGACGGTAAAGTAAATGGCCAATTAGCTTCAAGCGGTAATTATATTTGGGTAATTAAAGTGGAAAATTCCGATGGGAAGACCCATACATATAAGGGTTCAGTTGTGTTAATGAGGTAACAAGCTTTGCACATATTTTGCTCCAGTTGGACCTTTCAAAAAATAGTGTGCCTGATTCATTTGTTATAACTTTAATGGGATGGATTTACTTGAATGCCTCTGTTGAAGATTAAGGAAGATGAAAATGATTGCATTTATAACTTGAATCCTGCAAGCGTTTAATGATGGTTTCCAGGAAATCGTTTATTGTATAAGTTAAGGAGAAAATTAAAATACCCAATCCAATTTTTGCTGGTAGAGCGCTTGTATATTTTTTTTAGTATAGTGGAATGAAGGCATAAGTTTTTGCCCAACTAAAAGTATTAAAATAGAGGAATCTATTAAAATAAGCACAAGGGTCGCAAACGAATTGTCTTCTGTGTTATAATACAACTGACGAGCGTGCAAGTGCTTACATTGAATGCCTTTTGGCTACTCTAATGGAATGCTTAGTAGTTCTTAAATACTTTTTGTTAGTACTTAAAGCATTGAGGAGTAATACCTTATGTACATACTTCAACTACTAAGCCCAAAGTTCCTATCTTTGCCCGGCAAAAGCGAAAGGAGTAATTTTTTGCTTTAAACGGGCAGTTTGTTTACTGTCACCACGATCACCTCTATGCAGTCCGATTTTCAGTCAGGTTTTGTTGCCCTTTTTGGCAAA
>JBBQXO010000276.1:0-4529 GCA_038209595.1 Chitinophagales bacterium | reverse complement strand
ATATTTTCCGCCAATTTGGAAATTGGCGAAGTCTAAAGAGGGTTTACAGGGTGATAGCAAGGATTGGGTTGACCAAAATGTGGTGGTTTTTCATTTATTTCATCAGGCTTTCCCTTCTATACCTAATTTTTTTCCAAAGCTATTGACACTGAAAAAAATACAGGGTATCTTAGCTAAAAAATTTAGTCGCCTTTGCAATCTGAAAGAGAGCTTTCAACGAAGACGTCGAAATTTTTTTAACCTATTAGCATGGTTTTCCAATCCTGATGTCAACTTACTTCCCCATTTTACAACCCTTTCCTTGCAGCCGGGATAAAATGTATTGCCTGACTAATGTTCATGTGTTTTACTTTTTTACAACGTTCGAGGCTTGGCGATGTGGTGGTATTTTATAACTGTCAGCTCATAACCGAAGTTGATTAAAAAACTAAAGATGAAAATAACAAATAAAAACCCATATATATTCGTCGGCTGGAACTGCTGCTAATAGTAGCACTTAGTTGAAGTTTCAACGTCCCGCCACCATATTGCCAAACCTTTTGTTGTGCGTTCGTTTTTATTTTTCGGTTATTGAAATTAGTTTGTTGTCTTCATAAATTTCTGTTTTAAGTAAAATGCCAAGTTCATTATAGGTTGTCCAAATGCCGTGTTTCTTCCCGTTTAACCAACTTGTCTTTGACTTGAGTTGTCCATTATCGTGAAAAACTCTAAAAATGCCAATAGGAATGTCTAAATTATAAAACTCTTCTTGTCGCAATACTCCGTTTTCGTGGTAATATTCCCAAAGTCCGTGTCCTTTTCCACCAAGCCAATAGGCGTTAAATTTTAGTTTGCCATTTTCGTACCACTCTTGCCATAAACCGTTCATAATTCCGGCTTTCACAGTTTTCCACGACTTTGGTTTTCCATTTGGATAACTTTCTACTAAGAAACCTGTTACAGACTTGCCTTCAAAGGTTGTAACCTCAACTCCATTCGCAGTTACTTTTTTTGTTTTAGAAATCTCAACAGTTATTTGTCCGTATGATGTTGAAGTCCAAAATAAGATTGCCCCTAATACAATTATTACTTTCATATTTCTTTATTATTAAAAAGTTGTTCAATATTTAAGAATTTAGTTTCAATATAGAAGATACTCCAAATTCCATCCTTGTCTGGGTTTTCTTTAAATTCCCTTGCGAAAAAGAAATACTTACCGTCATTTGAAAATCTTGCTGCTGCTTCCTCTGCATTAGTGTTAATAATGTTTCCAATGTTTTTTGCTTTTGTCCAACCATTTGCTGTTCTTTTGGAAATATAAATATCTTCTCCTCCTTTACCTTTTGGATTACCGTAAGAATTAAAAATCATATAATTTCCATCAGGAGAAATTACAGGAGTGGATTTCCAATATTTGTCGTCTTCAAATAATCCGCTAACTTTTACTGGTTGCATAAATTCCCTATTTACTAATCTTGTTTGATACATTTGTATTGCCTTTGTGCCTCTCAACATTGTAGCAAAAAAGTAATTTATACCGTCGTTTGTAAAAATTGAATTTTCTGTTGATGAAGGCCACTCTTCTTTGTCTATTTGTACCTTGTTTATAGTTTCAGATAGTGCTACCGGGTTACTCCATTTACCATCAACCCAATTTGTCTGCCAAACATTCATATCGAAATTCCCTTTACTTTCTCTACCCAAAATAGGTCGTTGAGAACCAAAATAAATTGTTTTACCGTCTGGAGTTAGGCTTGGGCATTCGTCTCTATCAGTAGAGAAAGATGCAACTTTAGGTTCAGCCCATTTTTGATTTACAAACTGACTGTAATATATTTTTTGCTTTTCGTTACCTTTTCGTAGGGTGAAGTAAGCAGTCTGTTGATCAGGTGTAAATGATATGTTAAAAACATTTCTATCTTTAACTGAAATAATTCCTTCCGCAAAAATTATTGGTTTGTCAATTTCTTGCGAAGAATAAAAAATGGTCTTAGAGATATTTTTTGTCGAATTACAGGAACCAAAAATTGTTAAAAGGATAATTGTCGATATTTTATATTTCAACATACTCTATATTATTTAGTGTCTTTGTCGCGTAACGCAGGCGGGTTACCCCGCCCTTGCCCCCTAAGAACCGTACTTGAACCTTTCGACTCATACGGCTCAAGCTCCTGAAAGGCAGTGTAATAAACACCCGGTAAAAATACTTAAAATAATGAATGCCTGGACTTGCTTTTTCTGCTGGTCAGGTAATCCATCCACTGTGGATCGAAGGGATGTGCTTCGCCTTTTATAAGCCTGTGCATTTGGATTTTTACATACCCAAAGGAACGCCGATACATGTTTAATCCATCAGCGAACTTACCAAAGAACACCCACCTTCTTTTACCAATGGTTTTAAAATAGAGCGACACAATTTTCCGGTAACCCAGGTTGTTGTGGCTCCTTCTGGCCCTGTTCCAGAGATTGCGAAACAGGATTCTGTCCAGCAGGTGGAATGCCTTTTTAGAGCATGCATGCCTGTGGTAGTTTGCCCATCCGGTAATAACAGGATTGAGGTGAGCGATAAGTCTTGCTGCATTGCTGCCCCGGTGCCGCACGATTATTTGCTTAAGCTTCTCTTTAACGGATAGCATACTTTCTTTGGAAGGCTTTAAGAGCAGTTTGCCTTTGGCATACATGCGTACATTTTGCCCCAGAAAGTTGAACCCATCAGTGATAAGCGTAATATGGGTTTTCTCTTGCGAGAGTTGCAATCCCCTTGCCAAAAGAAACTGTTCGATAAGTGGTTTTACTTTCTCTTCCAGTATATCTTTGGAGCTGGCGGTAACGATAAAATCGTCGGCATACCGGATGAGATGGATTTTGTGGCTATTGTTTTTGCGACAGCCATCGGGTCGGAAAACGATTCCGAAAGCTGCATCAATTTCCTTTTCCAAACCATTGAGTGTAATGTTTGCCAGTGTAGGAGAAATAATTCCTCCCTGCGGGCTACCCATATCGGTTGGAAACAATCGTTTGTTTTCCCAAAAACCCGCTTTGAGCCAATGTTGCAGTATCTTTTTGTCAATCGTGGTGTTGTCCATCAGCCATTGATGACTAATATTGTCAAAACACCCTTTGATATCTCCTTCGAGTACCCAAGTAACTGAATCTTTGCGGGAGAGATGTATAAAGCATCTTTCCAGTGCATCGTGACAGCTTCTGAATTTACGGAATCCATAAGAGCCACGATCGGCCATTGTTTCTGATACAGGTTCGAGAGCGAAGAGGTACAAGGCCTGCATTGCCCTGTCTTTCATGGTTGGTATACCCAGCGGACGGAGTTTTCGGTTCTTTTTGAGGATGTACAACCTTCGTAGCGGTGCGGCTTTATAGCTTTTTCGGACTAAAGATTTGGCAGCGTTCAGTTTCTGGGTAGGTGTAGTCCATCGGACTTTATCCACCCCCGGGGTTTTAGCACCTTTGTTTTGAGTAACTCTTTTAACTGCCAGTGCTTTAGCTGCCATAGAGTGAGAGCGTATCCATTGCAGGGCTTTCACCTTGCCTTTTTTGACCTCCCTTGTTGTCTTGGCAATACGTAGCTGCAATGATCTGACCTGCTTTTGAGCGGTATCCCAATCTATGGAATTCCAGCTTTTGAAGCGGGTAGGAGCGGCACAGCCTTTCGATGTTTAATCAGCGGGCTTCATTTGCGTTTCTCCTTAATGATCTTACTACAGTTTTCTTGCCAGCAGGAACCAGATGGAATTGGGCTAGACTTTCGTCTGGGGCAAATTTGGAACCCCTATCCAGCCCGTTACCGGCTGACATTCGCTTACTCCATCCTCCCATACCTGCACCCCATTGTGTGTGTTTTGCAACAGACCTACCGCCGCAACAGCGGAGGGATACAGGCTTACTACAGCCTGTCCCGACCACTTCGGGATTCCGATTGAATAACAGAATGGGTTAGGTGCTGCCTATATGCCGGAAGATCTACGTCCATGTGCCTGGATCTAACGTCCTTACAACTTGTCTTCTTACCATTTTGGTCAATGTGTATCATCAACTTTCACATTATCAGCGCATGACGGCACGTCTACGACAGTTTACATAAATTCACCATACCACTCGAGCCAGCCCGGGAGTTGACCTTGTTGCCAGGTTTCCCTCGCTTGTTTCCGAAAGCTTCACACTTCCGGATTGCTCCGGACGCATGTTTCAGTAGGCTACTCCTGATGGAACAGGAGATTAAATCACTCATATACAAAGGTTTAATAGTTATTCAATCGACTTCGTATCGCACATAGGGTGAGGCATAACGGCAGAGTGTGAAAAAACTTGTTTTCATTGAGCCCCAAAAATACTTGAAATATCTTGTTGTCAAACGGGTTTAAATGTTTATTTTTATAGCATAAAACAACTACTCAATTGGCTCATATACAAGGAGAAAACCGGCACCAGCTTTTTATAAGAAGCATGGACGAAGCCATAGAAAAAGACAACCCTGTTCGATTTGTCGACGCTTTTGTAGACCACCTTGATTTGGCTCAGAGTGGCTTTGCCAT
>JBBQXO010000275.1:0-4611 GCA_038209595.1 Chitinophagales bacterium | reverse complement strand
TGGTTTGTATGCGTACCTGAGATCTTTGCTTACCCCCAACGGTGCTGCCAGCATAGACACTGGCTAAGGAATCAGGTAACTTAATTACAGTGCTGTCTTGTAATAATACCTTACCAAACTGACTGAATAACCCCCGAGGTGGTTTAAGGCCGCTATGCTTTAAAAGAAAGTGCCTTAAAAGGGACTCCGCAAATTGAGAAGCATTCTCATTAATGCGATCCCAAACCCCCTGCCTGCTCACTACAGTGCCACTAATAAAGCCAATTTGAACCGCCCATTCGGCGAATGTATTCTTGCCTTTAGAACACATAAGTAAAAAACTGAAAACTAAATTATAGCCAGATATTTTCTTCGGCTTTCGTATTTGAAACCCGCTACTGATACTTATTTTTTTTATACCAGACTTATCAAAGAACTTATCAAATTTTTCTTTTACTTTTACTGTGGATTTGCAGCTTGTAGACATTGAAAAATGTGTTTAGAACTACAAGGTGCATTTTCTTTATAACCATTTGGTAATCAATTTATTCTACCAATGTTAATAACCGGTTAACTTGACGCCAATGCGCACTGACGGGGCAGGCGAAGCGGTAGCTGATGATAGTGCCGTTGCTTTTGTAAATGCTGTCTATTTTGCCGTAGACGGTCCAGGCTATTTTTGTAATGCCTTCAGAAATGTCGCGGATAAGGTTGCCGATAGCATTGTAGCTATAGTTATTAACGGGTTGATTATCAAGGTCGGCGTCAAATGCGTCAGGCCGGTGAGATAAATTTAAGGAAGAAACTACGATTAATTTTATATCAAGCCCTTTGCACCATAATCCTGGTGCTGCTTTTTATAATCCGCATTTCAACACGATTATTAAAAACTACGAACGGAAGATTAAAGAGAAAATGAACTCATTCAGAAATTATTGATCATAATTAATAAGTTGCATTTTCCTATTAACAGAAGGTCTCGCACCTGATAAAAAAATGCACCACATACAAGGTGCTGGCCGCTATTATTCATGAGTATAAAACACAACAGGTGTTTGCCCTATAAAACGCAAATAACCGCTAGATGTGCAGCGACTGTTTGATTGCCTAAATTATAAAATATTCATAAGCCTAAACTATCTTTAAAGCTCCTTTTTTCCTTCATCACCTGTTCAAAGTCAAACCAGCCATTTCTTACTGTATATTCACCCCAGACTATCATCTTTTTGTACGCAACATTTTCAAGCATTTTTATGAATTTAGAAATGTCTGCTTCTTCAACGTTTAAATTCTTCTGATTTTTTATTAACCTTATTAGTTCTGTAGCAACATATGGTGAAAAGCTAAATTGCACTTTGTTACCATTCATGGTTCTTCGGTCAGATTGATCATCTAAAATTTCTGACATCACTACATTATATACTTCCGGTACGGATTCAAATATTCTGAAATAAAATGAATTAGAAAATTTGATAACGTCTGATTCTGTTTTATACCACTCAAAAAACTCTTCCCAAGGTAAAGAATATTTATCATGATTTCCAGTAGTTATATTTTCTGATGCTTCAAAAAAAACAAGTGTATCATCATTTTCCATTTGGGTATTATTTTTTATTACAAAAATTGCCAGCGAGGCTGCACAAAGCAGCAAAATAGAATAAATAACTTTTCGTATTTTCAAAATGATTTAGTTTTTACTTTGATGATACTGTATAGGCGTTTGAACCCTTTTGAACCTCTCGGCCTGATTTTTCCCTAAGTTTCAAGGCATTTTCATTAAGGCTCCCAATTAGCATAAGTCTTCCACCAGCTTTCAAATAATCGTCTGCTTTATTTTTAAAATTTTCATTTTCAATAGCTTTCAGATATGCATCATGATCCATCGCTACCACGGCAATTCCATTAGGAATTTTTTTTGCCTTATTTAATGCTTGACTAAATCCTTTTGTAAAATTTTGAATGCTGCTACCTGTATTCACCTCAATGGCAAAGTTTACTGGTTTATTAAATTTCTCGCCTCCTCCCTTTTCATTTATTGGTTTTCCATTCACATCATTGAACCTCATATTAATACCAAGTTCAAAGCTACTTTTATTACCTAAATTCAAAGAGTATAATATGTCTACGGATTTGTCATCATCCCAACCTCCGATTGTAACAAGACTATTAAAATGCGAAGACAATTGAGCCGTTGATGAAAAGTGTGGAGATCCTACTTTATCATTTAAACTTTTCAAACGCCTTGCATAGGGAGCCGCATTTAATCTAAGGTAGTCAGCGACAATTACTTCACCAGTAAGACCTAGATACTTGTTATCTCTTGCATCACCCTTATATTTAGAATAGTAGCACGACCACCCATATGCTTCAAAAGACGCAAGAAATGCATTTGACATCTAATTAAAACATCTGCAAATGAAGTTATCAGCCTTTTACCTAATGTAAGGTCGTGAGGTGGCCGTGGACCTGCACCATCAAAATCTATAAAAAATAGAGGATTATTTGCAGCAAATAAATAGGGTGAATTGCTAGTATACTTACGATAAAGCGGATCCACACTTAAAAATCTTCCCAGTTTAGGATCATAAATCCGCATGCCATAATCCTGCTGATTGCCACACCCTTTATCTCATTATCATTCTCTTTGCCATTAAACCCATACCTATAATACCCATAACTCTCATAGCTACCTGCTCCGCCAGGGTAATCATTACTCAGCACTCCGCTGCCGGGAAACGTTTCTACGAGCAGTTCATCGGTACCCGTGGCAGTCCACACTATCGTGCGGCAGGTTCAAAACCCGGTAACAACTCCACTTCTACCCCCGCCCGGTAAAAGGAAGGTGTGGGGGCGTAGGGGCGGGTGGCTACCTGTAGGTAATGGGGTAGCTGTAGCCGGCTACGAAACCACGGTCAGGTATCCTTTTCAGCCAGTTTGTGAAAATGGATGCTAAACGTATTTTTCAAAGAACTTTATTGTGAAGATAGGAGAATGGAGGATTTGTTTACGAAAATTTGCCGGAAAAGCTGGAAGAAAGTATTAAATTTGAAAGTGATAATGCCTGTATTAACGGTTTAAAGATTGATCAGCTAAGGTACAAAAATGGTTTCTGAATAGGATTTTTACAATTTTTGTAATAAACTAGTTAATAAGTACTAAAAGTTATTCAAGGTTATCAAAGACCGGGCAGACAACGAAAAAAATGCAATGGTTTCCTTCATATCCGCCTATATGATGTAATAAAAAACTAAACAAGTATAAGCTATATAAAAATTATATTCATGCAAATGCAATACATACAAGACGAGAGTGGTCAAACAACAGCGGTCATCATTCCCATAGCAGAATGGAAAGACATTACCAGCAGGCACGAGGATTTAAAGGAACTGAGTAAAAAACAGGAACCTGGCATAATAAAGAAGCCTTCGGATTTTGCAGGTACCATGACTGCTGACATTGCAAGAGAATTTCATAAACATATTGAGGAATCTCGTAATCAATGGGAATAAATTAGGTATGATTTATATTTTTGATTCTAACGCTATTATAGATTATCTAAGTGCATCTTTGCCATCAAAGGCAATGGTAACTATACATAGGATTGTAGACCAAGGTTTTTTCGTCTCTGTGATTACCAAAATTGAAACACTGGGTTTTGCCTCAGGTAATACGAAAGTGGACTCTTATACAAAATCTTTTGTAAATTTGGGGATAATACTTGAGCTAGGCCCTGATATCGTTCAATAAACTATTGATATAAAACGGATAAAAAAAATGAAAACGCCCGATGCCATTATTGCCGCCACTGCAATTGTCCACGGCCTTACATTGCTCAGCCGAAATCTCAAGGATTTTACTTCTATCCAAGGTCTAATGGTTATTGACCCGCACACACTATAAAGTTTGTAGCCAAACACCAAAAAGCAGCCGGATGAACGAGGGGCTTTTTTAATACCTGAAAATGGTAAGTACCAGCAAGCTACAAATAGTTTTACATGGGTTTGCTTTCATGCAAGTTATTGTAATTTCAAAGAACCTGCCTGCTGATAAGCAGGCTTATTACCACGTATAAAAGTACGGGCTTTACCGGATATCGTAAATACCGTTTTTATACTAACATGCACGGGATTTGATAAATTAACCCCCACCTGATGTATGCATAGCCGGCTGCTGCCATACAAGTGAACCTCCCTTTGCCATAAGCCGGCACTATCGATGGTATAGGTACTCATTACACCTGTCTCTACAATCGTAGAGATTACCGCTTGCATCCCTTACAGAAATGGTTTCTGCATTGTTTACTTTTTTCAATATCCGGTTGCCACCGGCATCCCCGCACTGGCGGGCAGGCGTAACGGTAGCTGATTACTGTGCCGTTGCTTTTGTAATTGCTGTCAATTTTGCCGTAAACCGTCCAGGCTATGCGGGTAATGCCTTCGGAACTATCGCTTATAAGGTTGCTGATGGCGTTGTAACCATAATTGTTGGTTGGTTGGCGATCAATATCAATTGGAAAAACAGTAGCATCTATTGAGTCATTTACACGGGTTAGGAAGTTGGTAGCAGTTATATAAAAATAAGGATTAAAATAGAACCTCTTAAATTCATTAAATGGCGCACGGTATTTTGAAT
>JBBQXO010000274.1:0-4671 GCA_038209595.1 Chitinophagales bacterium | reverse complement strand
ATGCAAAACTATCTAAACGAGTTCTGCTACAAGTTCAATAGAAGATATTTTGGTATTAAATTGTTTGACAGATTGATAGTAGCAGCATTGGAAAAACCTTGGTACAAGACTTAAACCAAATTGCGGATAGTCATTCTTTTTTTATAATGTTTAGTTGCTTCCGCCTTATGCGGTATGGTTCCGGTTTGGGGCGTATTTGTTTTTTGTTTGCGTAGCGCTTTGGAATTTAAAATTATGGAATCTTTCCTTTCCCCTATTGCTTATTGCTTTTTGGATTTTTTGCCATTTGCCATTTCAAAATTTGGAATTTCCCCTTTTCCCATTGTCAGTTACTTGTCTGGGTTTGTAGTTTGGGTTTAATTGCCAATTGCTTATTGCCCATTGCCCATTGCTTGGTTTGGAATTTATGTTTTTTGTTTGTGGTTAGGTTTTGTTTGTGGTTTATGGTTTTTTTCGTTTATGGTTGGGTTTTGTTTGTGGTTTATTGTTTATGGTTTATGGTTTGTGGTTTATTGTTGGGTTTGTAGTTTGGGTTAAATTGCCAATTGCTCATTGCTTATTGCCTATTGCAGGGTTTGTAGTTTGGTTTTAATTGCCAATTGCTTATTGCCAATTGCCTATTGATTGGTTTGGATTTTATGTTTTTTGTTTGTGGTTGGTTTTTGTTTGTGGTTTATGGTTTTTTTCGTTTATGGTTGGGTTTTGTTTGTGGTTTATTGTTTTTTGTTTGTAGTTTATGGTTTGTGGTTTATTGCTGGGTTTATAGTTTGGGTTTAATTGTCAATTGCTTATTGCCCATTGCCTATTGCCCATTGCCTATTGATTGGTTTGGAATTTCCTCCTTTGCTTTTAATTTTTCCATTTCTGCTAAAAAAGCCGCACATTTGCAGCCCAAATTGGCTTCGTAGTACAATGGATAGTATAAGAGTTTCCGAAGCTCCAGATCCAGGTTCGATTCCTGGCGAGGCCACTATCTAAATCCTTCCTTTCTTTTCAATCCCTCTTGTTGTTCTAAAAAAATAAGGCCTGACCTAAGGTTCTTTTTGTTTTTCCAGCTACTTTGCCTGCCAAAACAGTATTTCCATGAGTGATTATTTGAGGGTAGCTATCGCGCAGATTTCCCCGGTTTGGCTGGATAAAAAAGCAACACTTGAAAAAATAGAAGCGGCGATGCAGCAAGCGGCGGCTCAAAAGGCACAGTTGGTTTGTTTTGGCGAAACCATACTTCCGGGCTACCCGTTTTGGCTCGAACTGACCGATGCGGCCCGTTTCAATAGTACCATTCAAAAGGAAATTCATGCGTATTATCTCAGGGAGGCCATTTCTATAGAATCGGGTGATTTACAGGTGGTTTGCGACCTTGCCCGGATGCTGGGAGTCGCTGTTTACCTGGGTTGTGCCGAAAAAGCGGCCGACCGTGGCGGCCACAGCATTTATTGCAGCCTTGTTTACATAGATGCTGCAGGTATCATTCAATCAGTGCACCGCAAACTGATGCCCACTTACGAAGAGCGATTGAGCTGGAGCATTGGGGACGGACATGGATTGACGGTTCATGCGCTGGAAGGCTTTACGGTAGGGGGACTCAATTGCTGGGAAAACTGGATGCCACTGGCAAGAACAGCCCTTTATGCACAGGGCGAAAACCTGCATGTGGCCACCTGGCCCGGGCAACTCCGCAATACCATGGATCTGACCCGCCATATTGCCTTGGAAAACAGGATGTACGTGATTTCGGTAAGCGGATTGCTCGCCGCAAGCGATATCTCTGACAGCTTTCCACATGCTGATCTTGTGAGGAAAAATGCCCCTGAATGGCTGGCCAACGGAGGCTCCTGTATAGCTGCCCCGGATGGCAGTTGGCTTGTAGAGCCTGTGGTAAACAAAGAAGTAGTGCTGGTGGCTGATTTAAACCTGAACGAAGTACGCAAAGAGCGGCAAAATTTTGATCCTTCGGGGCATTATGCAAGGCCGGATGTATTTCAATTGCAGGTAAACCGTACCCGGCAAAAGCTGGTACATTTTTCAAAACAGGAAGAAGGACTTTAAAAACAAAAAATATTCAATACTTTCAAGGATGGATTTACGAATAAAGGATAAATTGTTTGTGGTGGGTGGTGCCTCATCGGGGCTGGGAAAAGCCATTGCGCTTCAATTACTGGAAGAAGGGGCTACTGTGATAGGAATCGGCAGAAACCGGGAACGTTTTGGCGATATGACCGCTACTTTTCCTGCAACACTGGAAGTACTGGAACTCGATCTGAGCGAGGAACATGCGCCAGAAAGGATTGTTTCTGCCATTGGATCGAGAACCCTTAGCGGGGTTTTGGTAAATGGCGGCGGCCCTCCTGCAAAAAAAGCCATGGAAACCACCTTGGCCGATTGGGATGCTGCTTATGCCGTGCTTTTGCGCTGGAAAGTAGCACTTACACAGGCATTGGTTCCTTTAATGACGCCGCATGGTTATGGGCGGATGCTTTTTTTGGAAAGTGCTTCTATCCGGCAACCCATTGAAAATCTTGTTTTAAGTACCGCTTTGCGTATGGCGGTGGCTGGTTTTGTAAAAACACTCAGTCAGGAAATGAGTACATCGGGTATTACCTTTAACCTGATTGCACCGGGCTCGCATGATACCCCCGCAATAGAAAGGTTATACCATAAAAAAAGTGAGCAGACCGGTAAGTCCTATGAAGCAATAAGGGAGGAAGCGATTGCTCAGGCGCCAACCGGAGCCCTCGGTCAGCCCGGAGATTTTGCGCAACTCGCCTGTTGGTTGCTTAGTCCGGGGAGTCGTTTTGTAACCGGGCAAACCTACCTTGTAGATGGTGGTTCCGTAAAGGGAACCTGATGTTTTACCCATTTTTAGTGACGCTCTTAAGTCCAGGGTACCACCTGATATGTTGTGGTCAATTGAAACTGATCTTCTGCGGGCAGCAAAATCAGTCCCATCTGATTATTGAAAGCATTGGGTGCGGAAGTTAAATTTTCAATAGCAATGCTGTTGCGGTGCGATGGGGTATACAACTGTAGATACTGGTAAAATTCATCCGGAGTAACAGTCAGCGCTATTTTATCTTCGGTATTTACCAAACTGCAGGCGGGGCCTAAAAGCGGGTTGCGAAGCAAAAAGCAATTGTCAAGTTCTAATCCTTCGAGGCTATGCAAAAACTCAAATCTTGCTTCGGGTTTTAAGGCGCCTGTGGGAATCAAGCGGTCGTCGAAAACAACCATTACATCACTCGCCATTTCGAGGTACAATTCATCTACCGGTTTGCCGAGGTTGAAATAAGGATGCCAGCCATCCGCAATGGGAATGGTGGTGCTGTGCTCATTTATAATATTGGTACACACTTTAACCGTATTGTTGGCGAGTAAATAATATATCACTTCGATAAAATAGGGGAATGGATAGCCCGGATCCCAGCCATCATAATAATAGCTTAAAGCGACCATGGCAGTATCTTCTGTGGTTTCTTCAAAAGATACCTCAAAAGGCATGTTGTAAATAAGTCCATGCAGAGAAGACCCGTTCAGATCAAATTTGCCTATTTGATATTCCTTGTTACCATAAATATATTTTCCATTATCCGGTATCCGGCAAACATAGGGGCTTAATTTACTGCTTCTGAAACCTTTGGATTCACAGTTTTGCTCAAAGTCTTCAATGGAATCATACCCATCAATTACATTCATTTTTTTACCATGAATGTTCACTTCCCATTTATTGAGTATGGCGCCACAACCCGGTAATATTTCAATCCGGCTAGTGTCAGACTGTATCACAATAACATCGGCATCCTTGGAAATGGTATACATAAGTGTTTCTTTTCCGTTGAAAAGCTAAGATAGCAATTGCCGGGTACATAGCTCAGGTAAAAAAATCGCAAGACTGCCAGATAATTTTCTTGGATGCTTTGAATATTCTTCCCTAAATCCCTGCTTTATAATTCCGCTTCCGCAAGTACCTCTTCTTTTTGGGGCACTACAAACTTGTGTATTTGCGAAATAAAGGCTTCGAGCTTATCCATGCCTTCAATATTTCTTACAAACAAAATACCATGAACTCCAATTTGTTTCAATTGAGCTTTGTTGGTTTTGGTGGTAACATATTCCAAAATTCTATTGAAAGTCTCACTTTGAAAATAAGGGGATTCATGATTGGGTACAAAATGGCATTTCAGCAGGTTGTCTTTCAGCAGCATTTTTTCAAAGCCCAGTGATACGGCCATTTTCCGCACCCTCACTGTTCTGAAAAGGTCTTCCACCTGTGGCGGTATCGGACCAAACCGGTCTTTCATTTCCTCGTGAAAATCTTTGAGTTCTTCCTCGTCATTGCAATTATCTAGCCGGGTATATAAGCTCAGCCTTTCTGTAATATTATTCACATAGGTATCGGGGATCAATATTTCAAGGTCGGTATCAATGGTACAGTCGTTTACGTAGTCGTCCTGTTCCTGAATTTCTTTTTTGAAAAGGTCTTTGAATTTTTTCCGTTTCAGATCGCGGATCGCTTCGTCGAGAATCTTCTGATACATCTCGAAACCAATCTCTGCAATAAAACCACTTTGCTCACTGCCAAGCAAGTTACCCGCCCCGCGGATATCAAGATCACGCATCGCAATCTGAAATCCGCTGCCGAGTTCGCTGAATTGTTCCAGTGTTTGCAATCTT
>JBBQXO010000273.1:0-4688 GCA_038209595.1 Chitinophagales bacterium | reverse complement strand
TATGATAAAAAATTATTTTCTTACAGCATGGCGTAATATTTCAAGGAATAAAATTTATTCCGGTATCAATATCTTAGGCCTTAGTTTAGGACTGGCAAGTGCCATGTTGATTATTTTATTTACAAAGGATGAAATTAGTTTTGATGGGTTTCATTCCAATGGGAAAAATATTTATCGGATAGTAAGCAAGCAATATAATCAGGAGGACCTTCAAACCGGCGCAGGTGGATTTACAGGTTATTACCATGGGCCTGCCTTTGCAGAAAAGATTCCTGAAATTAAGGCTGTCCTCAGATATCAGTTAGGGTATATCAACGTGAAATTGGGAACCGAGATCATCAATCAAAAGATTATAAATGTTGATTCGGGCTTTCTAAAGGTTTTTAGTTTTCCGGTTTTGTATGGAGATGCTGCTACTTGCCTGACTAAGCCGGATCAGGTCGTTGTGTCGGAGGATATGGCATTCAAATATTTTGGTACACGGGATGCTGTTGGTAAAACGTTGATGGTAAAGAAGGAAGATGATTTTGTCCCTTTTTCTGTATCTGCTGTCACAAAAAATGTTCCTCAGAATACCTCCATGCGTTTTGACGTGTTAATGCCTATTCAGGTGCCTGCTGAAATTATGGCAAACCAAATGAACTGGTTCAATTTCTTTCTGAATACGTTTGTATTATTAAATGATAATGCCGATGTTGCAACTGTTGAAAAGAAAATGAAGCAGGTGTATGATCAGGATGCTGCGGAGTCCATCAAATTTATGCGGAAGAATTTTGATGACAAGTCCAAAACGACTTATTTACTCCAACCACTTAGCGATCTGCATTTAAATTCGGAATACAGATCTGGAAATGGCCTTGTTCAGGATAGCAATCCATGGTACAGTTATATTCTTTCTGGTATTGCTTTATTTATTTTGGGTATTGCCTGTATTAATTTTATAAACTTGACCATTGCCAAATCTGTAAAGCGATCAAAAGAAATAGGGATCAGAAAGGTAGTTGGGGGCAACAAGAAACAATTGATGTGGCAATTTATCGGAGAATCTTTTTTATTGAGCCTATTTTCCTTTTTGTTGGCGCTTTTGATGGTACAATTGGCCCTTCCGATCTTTAATGATCTGTCGAATAAGCAATTGTCCCTTTCCTATTTAATGGACTATAAACTCATAGTTGGGTATATTGCTTTGCTTTGTGTTACTGCATTCCTTGCTGGTTTCTACCCCGCTTTGGTTTTGTCTGCATTCGATCCGGTTAAAACCCTGTATAACCGATTTCAGTTTGCTGGTAAAAATTACCTTCAAAAAGGACTTGTTATATTACAATTTACGCTTGCCACCATCCTTATTATTGGTACTATTACCATTTATAGGCAGTTTAATTTTCTGGTTCAAAAACCATTAGGGTATAATGATAAAAATTTAATCAGTGTAGAAAAGGAATCTTTTACAGTGGATGAGTTTTCCCGTTTTGAAAATGCATTAAAGCAAAATGCTTCCATTAAGCAGGTTGCTCCACATAATGGTGGCTTTTGGTCAACGGGGATAAAGGTGAACGGAGATCAGAATATAATTACAGATTTGGAAACCATTAATGAGGATTATTTTGAATTAATGGGTATTCCAGTGATTTTGGGACGCAAATTTAGCAGGGAATTTGTTTCTGATTCAGCTATTTCTGTCATCGTAAACGAAACTTTTGTAAAGGTTGCCAATTGGAAAGACCCTCTTGAAAAGGAGGTAAATTTTTTCTGGAATAACAATAAAAAGTATCAGGTGATAGGGGTGGTAAAAGATCATCATTTTTCTGATCTTTTGCAGGAGATCGGGCCGCAGGTTTTTACCATGAATCCTGAAAATGGTATGAGCGTAGCACTAATCAGAATTAAGGAAGGGGAGGATCAAGCAGCGCTAAAACATATTCAGGCCACTTTTAATCAACTATTTCCACTTGAACCTTATTCCTTTAAATACAGGATGGAAGAAAATAATGAAGCCTATGAATCAGAGAATAAGTGGAAACAGATGTTTTTATTTGGGGCTGTTCTTACCATATTTATCTCCTGTATCGGACTTTTTGGTTTGAGTGTTTTGAATGCCGAAAGAAGAACAAAAGAGATTGGGATAAGAAAGATATTGGGTGCCCCATGGGGTGCCATTGTCCTGCAATTGATCAAAGATTTTCTAATGCTTGTGTCTTTAGCATTAGTTATTGGTATCCCTGTTTCCTGGTACCTTGGATTGCAATGGCTTGAGAATTATCCCTACAGGATTCAATCTGGATGGATGGCCTTTCTAATTGCTGCGGGGTTGGTCTTATTGGTAGCTTTTTTTACTATAAGCTTTCAGGCTGTAAAGGCGGCATTATCCAATCCCATTAAAAGCCTTAGATCGGAGTGACATATTTTTATTACAAATAAAAGAAATGATTGATGCATAATTTAAAAATGATTTTCAGGCAAATGAGGCGACAGCCCTTGCACACAACCATTATTACAGCAAGTCTTACGCTAAGTATGGTAAGTTGTTTGTTGATAGGATCTTATGTATCCGGAGAATTAAGTATTGACAGACAAAATAAAAATATAGAGGAAATAGTTCTTTTCCGGCAATTTGAAAAGTCTGCCTTAAGTGGGGGACAATTTGCAGCCGATCTTAAACTACGTTTTCCGCAGGTGGAAAATACGGCCCGCTTCCGGCAAATGAATGTATTGGTTTCCGGCGACGGCGACGGAACCTACGAACCTGACTTCTATTTTGCTGATCCTGCAATGGCAGATATTTTTACCTTTCAATGGAAATCTGGTTCTCCTCAGCAGGCACTTGCTCAAATGAATGGGATAGCTATCAGCGAAAATACAGCAGCAAGATATTTTGGTACCGAAGATCCAATAGGTAAAACACTTACTGTAAATAGTAAGTATCGTTTTATAGTACAGGCTGTTTTTTCCAATATTGTTGGTAGATCGCATATTCAACCAGAAATGATGGCTAGCTATAAAAATGCAGAAGAAGTTTCTGGATTTGATGTAAACACCAATTACTGGTCTGCTAGTGGGTTCACTTACCTGCTCTTAAAAAAAGGAACCAATATTGAACAACTTTCTGTACAATTACCTGCCTATGTTGAAAGCCTCAACGATCCCAATGCGCCTTACGTGTGGAAACCCGATCTTATTCCATTAAGGGATTTATACCTGCGCACCACGCTTATTTCTAATAATCCCATAACTTATGTATATATTTTTTCCGGTGCAGGCATCCTTATTCTTTTGCTCGCAGGCTTCAATTATGTAAACCTTTCCACAGCAAGGGTAGCTATCCGTCAGAAAAATGTTGCGATGCATAAATTGCTGGGTTCTTCACTTCAATCTATTCGAATACATTTCATGTTGGAAACAGCCATTTATATTGGGATAAGTTTATTGCTAAGTACACTTATTACGCTATTACTGCTACCAGTAATTAATAAGTTGAATGACTTACATCTAAATGTTTTAAACTTGCTTAGTCCGGTAAATATTGCCATATCCCTTGGGTTGGTATTCTTATTGATTTTATTAGCGGGGATGTATCCGGCCCTGTTATTGTCTTCTGCCAAGCCAATTGCTGCGCTTAAAAGTGCCGCTGCTTTTTCCAGCTCAAAAAGTTTACTCAGAAAGGTATTGGTGGTGGGTCAGTTTGCCGTGTCTTTTATAATGATTGTAATTACATTGGTGGTATATAATCAGTTGAATTTTATTCAATCAAAAAACCTTGGTTATAGCCGCGAACAAGTACTAACCGTTGATTTCAGGGATGCCTCTGCAAAAGATCAAAAATTGTTAAAACAGGAATTGATGAAATTGCCGCAGGTTGTTTCTTCCTCCATAAGTTTTGACCTTCCGGGAAGTAATGTGTTTCAAAATCAAAAGCTTATCGAAGAACTTGTTCCTAAAGGTACAGAAGATGCTTCCATAGGCCGAATCACTATTGATGAGGATTTTGCAAAAACATTTGATATCAAATTGTTGCAAGGCCGTATGCTCAACGAAAACCGGGAGGCCGATAAGGGAAAATACCTTGTGAATGAAGCCGCTATGAAAAAGTTTGGGTGGAAGGATATAACAGACAAATTTACAGGGTATTATACTTACGAATATAATGAAAGTGGTCAGTATAAAGAAGTGTCTCAGCGGGGAGAGGTGGTCGGGGTTCTTTCTGACTATCATCATAATGATTTAAAATCAGCAATCATTCCCATGATTTTTTCTTTGAATGATGGGTACCAAAGCAAATTTGGGATTAAACTCAAAGCAGGTACTATTGCAAGTGCATTACCCGCTATCGAAGAAAAATGGAAAAGCGTATTTCCTAATCGTCCGTTTAGTTATTCTTTTATGGATGATACTTTCAATAAAACCTATTTTTCTGAATTACAAACCGGTAGGATTTTCGGTGCCTTTTCGTTGATTACCATCCTGATATCCTGTATGGGTTTGTTTGGCCTTGTATTTTTTGCTTTGCAGCGCCGGCAAAAGGAAATAAGTATCCGCAAGGTATTAGGGGCAGGCGTTGCGAATATCGCTTCCACTATTTCTAAAGAGTTTTTTGTACTTCTTGTAGTAGCTGGTTTGCTGGGTCTTCCTGTTGCATGGATAGCGGCAAATAAATGGCTCCAAATGTTTGCCTACCGTATGGAATTGAATGG
>JBBQXO010000272.1:0-4722 GCA_038209595.1 Chitinophagales bacterium | reverse complement strand
ACATGAAGGATATCTATATTCTCGAAGCGGATGTTTTTGACTTCGCTTGAATACAATTCGAAGCCAATTTCGATGGCATTGCCCCAAATTGAATTCCAGAACACGCAGTTTTTAACCAGGATATTATCTGTAGGATCTTCGTCCGGGTATTTGCCACCGGATTTGATAGCGATGCAGTCGTCTTTGGTGTGAGCGAAAACATTATCAATGACCACATTGGTGCAGCGGAAAATATCCATTCCATCGTCGCCGCCACTTTCGCTTACAATTCTGATATCATTGATTTCAGCTTTGTTGCAATGAAAAAGAGCGGTTTGCCAGGTGGTTCCGTTGTGAAGGGTTATGCCGCTGATCAAAATATTTTCGTAATCATTAAATTTAATAAACCTGTTTTGATATGTTGTATCCATTTTGTTGAAAGTGCCATCCAAAATGCCGCGACCGCAGATTTTGATATTCTTTTTTCCTTTGGCAGTAATCATTCCCTGCACTACAGCCCCGCCCTCAATATAAACGGTTTGATTATCCGCCAATTCCAGTTTTACATTTTTGTAAAGCTTGCCACCTTCAAACCAGGTTACGTTTTTATCCGTCTTCAATGGCTTTTCTGTTTCGGGTTTTCCGGCAAAAATAAATAGCGGCTGCTGCCTGATTCTCCCATTCAATTCGATGCTAAGGTTGGCTGGTTCTTTAATCTTAAATTTAAACGAATGGTCACCGGTATATTCAGGGTTTAAATCCCAGCGGAGAGGGCGGATATCAACCCAGCGAACATCGAATAGGGTATTTACTTCAATAGTTACTTCGCCGGTAATGTCAAAAATGGCATACGAAGCAATTGGAGTATCGTAAACGGGTACAACTTTTCCATTTACTTTTATTATATAATATTTGTCAGATGTAAATCCTTCGGGAGGCTGCCAGGTAGTGACCTGTGCAAATGTTATCTGTACAAATAAGGTTGATGCGAACAGGATAAGCGCACAGGGAATAAACAATTTCAATAAGTTGTTTATTGCAATCAATGGGTAACTGGCAATCTTCATAAATTATATTTAATATTTTAACTTTAACTTTTAAGCATTTCATTCAACAATTATAAATGAATGTGTTATTATTTTTTATTCAGCCAATTCAGCCAAAGTTTAAAATTATTTGTCCACGAAGCCACGTGTTCGTTGTTTATGCTAAGCCCAAAACCATGTCCACCTTCAGAAAGCACATGCAATTCTGTTGGAATTTTTTTTACACGAAGTGCTGCATACATCAAGAGTGAATTTTCGACTGGAACGCCTGTATCATCATCAGCATGAACTAAAAAAACTGGGGGCGTATTATCTTTTACCTGTAACTCATTGGAGTAATATTTAATCAAATCACTATTCGGATTTTTGCCTAGCAAAGCTTCTCTCGAACCAACATGACAAGAGGGTTGGGTGAATGTAATTACCGGATACACCAGCACCATAAAATCAGGACGGCAACTTTTCTGTTCCACGCTATCTGTAGAACTTTTATTTCCCAAATCGAAATGAGTGCCAAGGGTGGAAGCCAAATGCCCGCCAGCAGAGAAGCCCATAATACCGATTTTATCGGGATGGATATTCCATGCACCTGCATTGGCCCGAACCAGCCGCATGGCCCGTTGTGCATCCATCAGCGGTGCCTTATGTGGTTCAACACAATTTTCATTGGTGGGTAAGCGATATTTTAAAACGATTGCAGCGATTCCTATTGAGTTCAGGTACCTGGCAATATCGGTACCTTCCAAATCGTAGGCCAACACCCAATAGCCGCCACCGGGACAAATGACTACAGCCTGTCCGGTGGCAAATCGCTTTGATGGGAGATACACAGCAATGTCTGGTTGCTGAACCTTGCGATACAGGATAATATCTTCCTTAACAACTATATCCGGAGCAGCTTCCCTGATTGAGTTAGGAATTTTTCCTGTATACAACGGGAGTTTGTAATCTTGTCCGTAACCTGATGCAGCATAAAAAACCAGCAGTAACAGTATGATTTTTTTTGACATGTCTTCTTATATTAATTTGATTAATTAAATTTTTATCTATTTTACTATTTATTTACGTTCCCTACTATCACCTTCCGTTTGACAAGTTAAGTTATTTTCATCTAATCAGGTATGCTATCGAATACTTACATCAGCATAATTTTAAAGCTAAATCCGAAATTATTTGTGATCATATTTTAAAAACGGGAATCAAGCTAATTATATGCTTCATTTAAGCACATCACTTCCAACTCATCTTTTAAATCAGCAGCGGCACCAGTGAACGTGATGCGGTAGGTTTTTCCAGGAAGCATGTCAAAATAGTTGTCAGAAAAAAAGCCTTTCGTTTTTTTGGTGAAAAATGCTACGTTCTTTGCAAGTGTATTTGTTTTTAATGTAAGCTCATATTTGTTGGCGTTTAATTTTTTTATTGTTTTTGTAATGATGGGTTTTTCTAGTTGCAAGGCTTTGTATTCTTTAAGATAATACAGGTTACTTGCTATCATTTCGGCACCTGTTTTTACTGTTACCTCCAACACAGATTGCGAGCCATCGTTTTCAGCTAATAAGGTGTCTTTTGGAATACTTTGATACAGCTTACTGGTGTTGGCTGCAATGGTGGTCTTTATTTCTTTTTGCCAAATTACTTTTCCCGAAAAGGTATATAGCCTGATCAAAATATCACTTTTTGTATCATTTAATTTATCGGAAGCTACAGAAATATTAATATCATTACCCACCGTGTCTATAATTGGATAAATGGGTTGAAACGCTTTTTTTATGGCATAGTGCAACGCCTTCCAACGGCCAAAATAATCTATGCTACTCCACGACATGGTGGGCCAGCAATCGTTAATTTGCCAATACAAAGAACCCATGCAACGGGGCATATTACTGCGGTGCGTTTCTATGGCATACTTTACACCTTCAGCCTGCATTAACTGACTCACATAGGCAAACTGTTTAAAATTTTCCGGCACTTTGTAGTAACGGGCTATGTATGTTTTTATCATTTCGTTGCCATTAAAATTTTCTCCAATCCAAGGCATCAGGCTACGCTGCCGGTGTTCCATAGTTGTAGAACGATAAGCAAGATTGCTGTCACCTGCAAACGATTTGATTGTTTTCATTTCAGGAAAAGATTGCAGGCCATACTCACTTACAAACCTTGGCACATCGGTAGAGTAGGAGGTAAAAGGTACATCGCCAAACCAAACCGTCCAGTCATGTTCATCACCCGATATTCTGTTGGATATTTTATTGCCTGCTGCCTGTGGCGAAGAAGGCCAGTAGTAGATTTCCGGGTGATATTTTTTTACGGCATCCGGTAATATGTTGTAAAATATTTTTTCATACACCTGCCACAATGTATCAGCTACTTCGGGTGAATATTTTTTATTCCAGCCCCAATTATACCAGGCCCGCAGATTTTCATTGTTACCGCACCACAATGCAGTGGAGGGATGATTGCGCAACCGTTTTACATTGTACTCCGCCTCTTTACGAATGTTATCCAAATGCATCGAATCGTTGGGTTGCAGATTGCAGGCAAACATAAAATCATTCCATGCAAGCAGTCCGTTTTCATCCATCATATCATAAAGCTCGTCATTCTCGTAAATGGCACCACCCCAAATACGCAACATGTTCATATTGGCATCTATTGCGTTTTTTACTACTGTTTTATAACCGCCTATTGTATTTCTTGTGGTAAAAATGTCGGAGGGAATATAATTGGCGCCCTTCATAAAAACAGGTACGCCATTTAATTTGAACGTAAAACTGCTGCCAATGGAATCTTTTTCCTGCACCAGCTCTATGGTGCGTACACCTATGCGTTTGCTAATGGTTTGTACCAATTTTTCACCGGTAAAAAGCTTTACTTCAATAGTATATAATTTATGGGTACCCAGCCCGTTTGTCCACCAAAGCGAAGGGTTGTTAATTACGAAATCTACATCAACCGTATTGATCCCTGATTGCAAGGATATTGCGGTATTGGTTGCTGTTTTCTTATTGTCAACAAATACTTCCATTCGTGCAGACAGTGACTGATCGGCTGCAATTTCCACAATGGCTTTGTAGCTTGCTTTATTGCTATTAATCTCCATTGGTTTTACGTATAGGTCATCCAGTTTCAATGTGTTCCAAGCTTTTATTTTAACGGGTTTCCATACGCCGCAGGTAACCAGTCTTGGGCCCCAGTCCCAGCCATAATGAAAAGGTGCTTTACGTGTAAACACATTGGAGCGTTCATTTTCCGGAGCTATTTCATTTGCTGCCATTAACGTATAAGGAACTTTTCGTAGTTTTTCCATACCCACCGTTACGGCAGAATGAAAATAAATGCGCAATTTATTTTGGCCTTGCTTCAAAAATTTCTTTGCAGGTATTGTCCAGTCAATAAACATATTGTCTGCTTTTAAAACCAGGGTTTCATTCAGGTACACATCCGCATACGTATCGAGGCCATCCAGTTGTAGATCAATATTGGAAAATGAAACCGTTGCGGCATCTATATTAAAAGTGGTAGTGTATTCCCAATCTTCATTTTCAATCCACTTAATGGTTAGTTCATTCTTGCCGATAAATGGATCAACTATTTTTTTATTGTCTGATAAATCGGTGTGTACACAGCCCGGTACTGTCGCCGGCAGCCATGCTTTATCTCCGGCTTTTCTAAATTTCCAGTTGTTGCTTAGACTAAT
>JBBQXO010000271.1:0-4813 GCA_038209595.1 Chitinophagales bacterium | reverse complement strand
TTGTCACCTTGAGGACTTCAATAGCCTCCGCAATTTCGGGCACATCCATCAGTTCTTGTGATATCATAATAGTTCCATCTTTTATTTCCTTTAAAAAACGCAGCCAAAGTGCCGTTATTTTAAGCTCGGTATGATTGGCTGGTATAAAATTAGGTAATTCTATCAATACAAATTCAATTCCGGGCAAGTAATTGTCAGGCAGCGACTGATGTGATAGGCGATAATGGTGGTACCAGACCTCAGATTGCCTGCTAAATGATTGATTAATAATATTGAATGAATAAACGGGTGCCAAAAAATCGTAGGCTTCACCCTTGCCAATTTGGTGTGAAAAAGCTTTGCAGGTATTAAATAGGATGCGGCTTTCAAAGCTATCGACCCAAAGCATCTGCATGTCCTATGTTCATTTTTTGTGCGCTGCCTATCGGCTGCTTTTTTTATTTGTCATAGGGAATCCCCAGTTTTATTTTTTTTATGGAAGGGGATTTCTACAACGAACTGTTTCCCTTTGTTATCCCGGCAACGAATGTCCACAATTGTATTCTTCAGTTCAGAAATATCAGGGAGTAATTCTGCTGGAAGATACTCTATTTCAGTAATTTTACTACCTTGCTTTAGCGGCAAAACAGCATTTAATAAGCTTATAAGTACTTTTGGATGTTCTCCAAATACCTTTTTAAAAGTGATATCATTTTTGGGGTCGAGATAAAACATAGCTATTGATTTATTTGACTAAAATAATACGTTTTTTTGAAGAAAAGAAGCTTTGGATTTTTGATTTTATAAACAAGCCAACTGCTTTACCATTGCTCCCAAAGTGCTAATAAATAGAAAAGCGTCGTTCTCATTCAATTCGCATATCCGTTTTGCCATGCCGTGTCGGCTTTCCGTTTTCGCCAAGGTTGGCAAATACCATCCGGTCTATGGTAAGGATAGACTGGCGGCTAATACTATTGCGTACTTCGCAGCGTACCGTAAGCGTACTCGCCCCAAATTCGGTAGCAATTATGCCTATTTCAATGATATCACCGATGCGGGGGGCACTGATAAAATTGATCTCAGAAATGTATTTGGTCACCACCCGCGAATTTTCGAGTTGTACAATGACATAAATCACCGCTTCCTCATCAATCCATTGCAAAAGCCTGCCACCAAATAGGGTGGAATTAGGGTTCAGATCTTCTGGTTTTACCCATTTGCGGGTGTGAAATTGTATCTCCATATTGCATGCTGATTTTTTTGAAAAAGAAAGATACAAAGAATAGGAATTTTTATATCCTTTGATTTGGCTAATTTTGAAAAAGGTTGTCTCGGGCTGTCACATGTATTCGTTGCCCTGCAGAATAACCTGGAATAGAAAACACCGAATAGCGCCAAAGGCTTGTAATACGGTAATTCATCCCATAAAAAAGAACAGATAAAAAACACAAATTACACGCATGCAATCCACAATAGAATCTCCCAAACAATTGCTTAGTCTTTCACAGACCGAAATAGATGACCTCGTAGCGGCGCAAAAGCATTTTTTCGATTCGGGGGTAACCCGTTCATATGCTTTTCGCAAAGGTCAGTTGAATACACTGAAGGCAGCCATCAAACGCCATGAAAAGGCTTTATTGGATGCTTTGTACAGCGATTTACGTAAAAATGAATTTGAATCTTATTCAACCGAAGTGGGTTTTGCGTACAGCGATATTTCCCATACCCTCAACCACCTGCGGCAATGGATGCAACCACGACGTGTGAATACGCCGATTATGTTTGCCCCGGGAAGCAGCCGGGTGCTACCCGATCCTTTGGGAACCGTACTCATCATCAGCCCCTGGAACTATCCGGTTAATCTGATGCTTTCCCCCTTGGTAGCAGCTATCGCAGGCGGCAATACCATCCTGCTTAAACCAAGCGAAATAGCTCCTGCCACCGAAGCTGCCATCACCAAAATGATTGAAGAAACTTTTGAACCGGAATACATTGCTGTGATCCGTGGCGAAGGACAGGGATTGGGTCCGCAACTGATTGAGCGGCATCATCTCGATCATGTTTTTTATACCGGTAGTACCGCTGTGGGCAAAATCATTATGCAGCATGCCGCCAAACAATTAACCCCGGTCACGCTTGAGCTTGGAGGTAAAAGTCCTTGTGTGGTAGATGAAACAGCCAACATAAAATGGGCGGCAAAAAAAATTGCCTGGAGTAAATTTATCAATGCAGGCCAAACCTGTGTGGCACCCGATTATGTACTCGTACATGACTCGGTAAAACAGGCTTTGATAAAAGCTATCCAAACCCGGATTACAGACATGTTTGGAAGCAACCCACAGCAAAGTCCGGATTATCCCCGGATCATTAACCATAAAAGATTCGATACCCTTGCCGCATACCTTACTTCGGGACAGGTTTTGGCAGGAGGGCAACAAGACCGGGAAGATAAATTTATCGGCCCCACCCTGCTCGAAAATAATGATAGCGACAGCCCGGTATGGCAAGAGGAAATTTTCGGACCTATCCTGTTGATCCGCTCTTACCATACACCCGAAGAAGCCCTGCAGATTATTAATGAAAATCCTTATCCGTTGGCCTTTTATCTGTACACATCGAGCAAAGCAAGCGAGCGCTATTTTACAGAAAGACTTCGGTTTGGTGGCGCTTGTATCAATAATGGGTTGATTCATTTGGGGAACAACGACCTACCCTTTGGTGGAGTAGGCTTTAGCGGTATGGGGCAGTATCATGGCAAGGCTGGTTTTGAAACCTTTACCCGGCCCAAAAGCATCCTCAAATCTTACACCTGGTTTGATACCCCGGTTTGGTATGCGCCGGTAAAAGATGGTTACATGAAGGCTTTACGACTTTTAATGCGTTAATATTTGCGAGGGGGAAAATTACCTGATATTCAAAATTTTATGATGTACGCCAATATTTTTACCGATCTATCTTATGCGCAGATTATCGGGCGACTCAAAAAACTTTCCGTGGATGCTCCCCGCCAATGGGGAAAGATGAGTGCTTCAGAAATGCTACGCCATTGCCGGAGTCAGATCGAATTTATACTCGATCCCGGCGATGAGGTAAAAGTGTATAAAACCATGTTTCGGTTTGCACCGGTCAGGTGGTTGGCTCTGTATGGTGTTCCCTGGCCAAAAAATTCTGCTACGGCCCCTGAAATGGATGTCACTAAAAAACTGATCGATACGGCTGATTTTGACCACGAAAAGGAAGCCATGTTTATATGCCTTAAAAACCTCAGCAAGACCGAAAAAGTAAAGGCGACACATCCTTTATTTGGCAGCATGGGAAAAGACAATTGGGGCCGGGTGGTTTGGAAACATCTTGACCATCATTTAAGGCAGTTTAGTTGCTGACTGCTGATTGAAGATTGCATTAATGGTTGGTATCTCCGGCAACTTATCAATAAAAGAAAAATTCCTTTATGCCTCCCACGGTAAAAAAAACTACACCACAAGGTACACAAAGTTTTCACAAGGTACACAAAGGTTAATATCCCAGATGCCTTTTTGCTGGTGCCATTAAGTTTGTCTCTTTATTGCGACTTCGTATAAAGCACTTGTAAAAATGAAAAATTAACCGGTTGCATTTTTAAGTACACAGTGGTTTAAGGATAACTTTTGTCAAACAGATTTTTTCGGGTCTGATACTTACGCAGGCAGAAGAGATGCTGGAAGGACTGAATGGGGAGATGGTGATTAGGGTTACCTATAACTAAATTTAATCCACTAGCGATTTGAATACTACCTTAAAATACGACCAGTTTTCATCATTTATTTTTCCAATAAGAGCAACCACAGAAGCACTTTTAAGTGTTACTATTCTATCTGTTTTTAAGACTGATATTTTCCTCAACCCATTTAACTTTTCGGGTATAAGAATGATCTCATTCGCGCTTAAATTTACTGGAATTGAGGAACTAATAGCGCATAAAATAAGGTCTTCAAATTTGTCTTTGGTAAGGGAAACAACCATTGCAGGCCTTAGCTTAATATTAGAAAGCTCAGCAAAGGGAAAGGGTAAAAGAACCAGGGAACTTTTTTCATGGATTAGGGTTGGCTTTTAAATAATCCTGATAGCTTTCTTCTTCTTCATTTTCCCAAAAGGAAAAACCATTGGCTATGCTCCCCAATTCTCGGAAATCAGGCTCTGATACCATATCCGGCGTTTCAATCTCTTCCATAAAAGTAATAATCACCTTGAAACTCCCATTTTTGGGAATCGCTTAAAACGGAGTGATGGTTTTGCCATCGTAAATACCTTTAATTGAAATCATCTTTAATTCCTTTAATCATATCAAAGGTAGTCGCCTGCGATGAAAATACAAATGATTTTTGGGCATCGGGATATAGGTAGATAAATTTTAGTTTAAATAATGCATCAAACCTCGTTCCCATATTTCACGCATTTCAATACGCAAGCTTTCAGGTGATGTCACTTCTACATCCGCTCCAAGGCTCAATAGTTTACTTATCAATTCATAGTTAATAATAGCTTTTATGCTAAAAATCTTGAAATCATTTTCAACCTTTTCTACTACCTGCGAGGCGTGAAGCTTTTTGGTATCGGTGTAGGAGGCCTGCTTGCCATAAATTTTCAAAAATATCTTTTGCGGCTGCTCATTTTCTTTTCTTGTTACACCAATTACATTTTGAAAATAGATAGCGGGATCCATAAAATCATTCTCCCGGTAAGCAAGCTTATCTGTCTTAATACTTTCAATACGGTCAAGTGGTGAATTATCAAGTCTATTTGCCTCTTCATCCCAGCCAAAAAGAAACCAACGCTGATTACTTTGCTTAAGCCA
>JBBQXO010000270.1:0-4859 GCA_038209595.1 Chitinophagales bacterium | reverse complement strand
AATGTTTTTTTTGTCAAGTATGCTGATTATGGAAGCTATGTCTTGCTTTACCGAAATAAAAACAAGTGCAAGTGTCGGCTGAAATCCGTCGGCCATACTTTCAGTTAATGCAGCACTGATTTCTTCCGTTGATTTTCCTTTAATTGCTTTTACTTTCATAAAAAAATTTATTGATAAAAATTGGTTTCAGGTTCAAGATGCAAATCTTTTTTTATATTAAAGGATTTTATTTTCTTTCTTATAAAAATGGGAGCCTGATATCCGTATTCGTATATCTACAAACCCATTCAAGCGGATTCATTTTACAAAACTTCAACCCATTCCATAAACAGGCTTATTGCAAGCTAATGCTCAACAAGGCCATTTCCCTGAAAATGTCAGGGATTAAAATGAGCTCAGTAGGGTAGGGTGGTTTAGACCATCCTGATAAAGTTGTAAAAGGCGTCATATTTTTTACAATTTTATTTGGAAAACGGAACACAGGGATGAATGTAGTTATTGGAAATTGCATATGACTTAGTTGGCTTTCCCCTCCTACCCAACATACTATTTTATCACTTCTAAATCCTTTAAATATATATAGAATAAATAAAAAAATGCAATGCCTTTTATCAAAGCATTGCATTTTTTTATCTGACAACAGAAAAAAATTATCCAAATTTATTTATCAGGATACATTTTGTACATCTGGATTCATTGATTTTATTTCTTACCTCCCATTCCCCCAATGATTCGCCAGCCAATTTCGGTTTTTTTCCAGGTATGGTTTAATTTATATTGGTTTTTAGATAATATTTCTCCCTTTGAGCCTTTCCAAATGGCCGTGGCGTCATACAACACAATTACGATGTTATCAAAAACATTCTCTTCTTTCCGAATGAGTTGATATGAAAAGGTTCCTTTGTTGGTTTTATACATGTCTGTAATCCAATCGGAAATATTGGCTTTTCCACCAATAATATTTGTACTGGGATACCCGATACAATTATCATCCCACAGGTTCAGGTAATTTGTAAAATCTTTGTTTTTTACATACAACCAATATTTTTCTTCCAGTTTCCAGATGGTATCTTTTACATTCATTTCTCTAGCCATACCTACATAACCATTGTTTACTTCAATCCAGTGCCCATCAGGATCCTGAAAGTAAATTTGCTTTACACCATCCGCACGGGTATTCACACTATTTTGTATGCCCACCCAATCACTGAAGGCTACATTTAATGATTTAAGATGTGCTACTACCGTATGTATATTGCTGGTACTAAGCGCAAGGTGCAAGGCTTTACTCACCCCTAAGGGATTATTTGTATTCGATATCAGGTGAAGTTCTTTGTCATCGCCGAGTGAAAGCCATCGAATATTTGGATTCTGTGTACGGTTGGTTATTTCTTTCAGGTTTAAAACCCGGGTGTAGAAATCAACAGATGTCTGCAGGTTTTTTACGGGGAAAGCCATGTGATTAAAATTACATTGGAAGTTATCCGCTGTTTGGGCATATAAACCTTTTGTTAGCAGTAAAATGAATATCATTCTTATAAATTTCACCATAATGTAATAATTTAAGCTCTATTAAAATGATTGATAATTCTATTGCTTGCTTATCCGATACATATTTCCATTATCCGTTACTACATACAACATTCCATTGGTATAGGCTATATCTCTGAATCGCTCCTGTTTGTCAGCCAATAACCTTTCTTCGCCTACCACTTTATTATTTTCAATAATCAGCCGACAAATATGCATACTGTTTAAACCACCAATAAACAGGTTGTTTTTCCATTCAGGTATATCGTCTCCTTTGTAAAAGCTCATCCCACTGGGAGACAAAACTGGGTCCCAATAATAAACCGGTTGTTCCATGGCTTCTTTTTGCTGTATGGCATCGCCTACCGTTTTGCCACTGTATTCTAATCCATAAGTAATGGTGGGCCAACCATAATTTTTACCCGCTTCAATCCGGTTGAGCTCATCTCCACCTCTTGGTCCAAATTCGGCTTCCCACAAATCGCCGGTTACCGGATGTATATCAAGGCTTTGCGGATTACGTACCCCATATGCATAAATTTCTGGCATGGCATCTGGAGTATTTACAAATGGGTTTCCTGGCGCAGGTTTACCTTCTTTCGTCAACTTAAATATTTTTCCGAGCCCGGCATTCAGCCATTGGGCCTGCTTTCTGCCGTTCAATATGGAGCGCTCTCCGGTACTTACAAACATATTTCCATCCTTATCAAACACAATCCGGGAGCCAAAATGCAAGCTGCTTTTCAAGGCAGGTGTTGCCCGGAAAATAACCCTTGGGTTTTCTATGCTTTTTTCATCTTTTGAAATTTGTCCTTTAGCCAATGCCATCAGGTTGCCTTCTTCCTGAGCTTCTGAAAAAGTCCAGTAGATAGTCCGGTTGGTTGTAAAATCCGGATCAAGTGCTACTTCAAGCAGCCCCCCCTGTCCTTTTTGCACCACTTCAGGAAAGCCCTCCACTTTAGCTACTTCTTTGCCGTCGGCACTATGGATGGTCATATATCCTTTAATGCTTGTTACCAAAAGCCGGCCATCTGGCATAGGTACAATGGCCCAGGGACGGTACAGTTTTTCTGCTATCATTTCCACTTTGTAGGGGGTAGCAGTGGTTACCCCATTTACCCGGGTCTGTCCTTTGAAAGCGGGTTTGTATTCGGCATTTGGTTTGTCCGTTTCTACGGGATCTGCTGAGGAACTCTGTTGACCCGATACATTACTGCCGTTGCACGCAGACAATAAAATGAGGCTTGCAAATACAACGGTGTATTGATTGAAAAATACTTTTTTCATATTATTTCGATTTATAAATGATTACCCTTTTTACTTTAAAAAATCCCTGACTTTTTTACTTATAAAAGATTGTACACCTTTCCAGGTTTGTCCTTTCAGGCTTACCGGGTCTTCGCTTTCATCGGCATCAGCAAAATAGGTAAACGCTTGCGGTACGGATATTAAAAGATTCTGCTTACTATATTTTTCCTGGTGAAAATTAATAAAGTCCTGTACTGAATAATGTTGAAGCAGCTCTGCAATATCCCAGAAATCTTTTTTCTTACCTCGGCCTGGAATAGCATGAATTTTCATAGCCATTATATTCTCGGTGGAATACATACGGATATTTTTAATGACTTGTAATGGACGAATTAATAGCAAAGGATGTTTAAACAGATCCACCTTAATTTCATCTATGTAACAAAAAATTGCAAATTTCGGCCCCTTGTTTTCTATAAATAATCTGTCCCCGAATTTCAACTTTAAACCATTTATAACCACTTCATTATCAAAGGGTAGATTACAAAATAAATTTAAATCAATAGATTTCCTATGCCCCATTAATAAGGATAAAGCAGTACCTCCTATAAGTGAGAAATCCCGTAGTTCAGGCACTTCAAGCAATTCCTTTAGTAGGGAAAAAGTTCCGGGTTCAACTGTCTCAAAGTGTAACATCTGAAGTCTTTTAAAGGACGATTTATTACTGCACTCGCAAGGTACATTCGTGTTTCAGGTAAAAATTTAGCATTTAAAAGGGCTTCCGTAACCTTCTCATCCCCATAATACCGTCGGCAATTGCGAATATCATCCACATCGCCACGCTCAAATACCCGCTCAATTACAAAATTGGCCCGCAAGTCGTAATCAAGCTTTTCGAAGTCTACATCCCAAAAGATGCGCTTTTGGAAGATTGGCTTGGCTTTTTCACTCATGGTTCAAAGATACAGATGATTGCCTAAGTTTCTACCCTATGTTGTGCTAATCAGGCATTCCAAAAAAAATTGAATCGACTTCCTTGTGAATATCATCAATGGTTTGACGGTATCCCAAAGGCATGCTGTATATACGCCTGTTTGCTCCTTGGTAAAAAGACCCTCACAGTCAATTAAACGATTTTGAGTTTAAGCATTATCAAGGGAGGAGATATCAACAGGGAAAATAGACGCTTGAATTTTCATCATAAAATATGATGTAAGCACCATTGAAATTTTAGAATATTATTCCCTACATAAGTAAAAACCTCATACAGGTAGGATCACAAGACCATTCTATTAATTTTTTTTTTGAAAAAATTCAGTAGATATAAAAGACCCTATACATTGGAATTTTACACTATATTTGTTACTGTTAGTATTTAAGTAAATATCTTCAAAATTAACTTCAAGAATTAGATTAGTCTCACGACTATTAGTTAATTCCATACCTAAAATGTCTTCATTCAATAATTGACCACATACCTTTAAGTAAGAATAGGGTAAATATATTTTAACTTCCTTATTTGCTGGTAAAAAAACTAAATATTCTACTTTAGGGTAATACATACTACTATCATATACATCTAAGATAAATGGTTTTACTTCCATTTCAGAATATCCATTTTATTGAAATAGACTTAGCGGCACCTCATCCTATGTTATATAAACTCACTGAAATATCATCATCTCTCTTGTTATCTTTATCTAGTTTTACAAAATTTGGAACAGGAAGTTGGGATGCTCCTTTAAAATCAGCAGCCTATTCTAAGTCTGAAGTTTCAAATCTAGCTTACGCCGGATACAGATCAGGTTGATTTGCAGCTTGCCTGTCTGTCAACATCTCCTGAATTTGCCTAAAAAATAGAAATACTGTAATAGCGGTTGCAGAAGAACCAAGTACAGTGAAAAAGTCAGTAAACTTAGTTGAGTTTATAGGAAATGAAATTGAAAGAGGCTCTTTCCAAAGAAAAAACAATAGTAGTAAAAAAAAAGTTCCTAAAAGGGTTAAATTACCTTTGTTTTAAATTTTATTCTTCATAATGCAAAAAATAAAATAGTTATAATTGTTTTCAATAATCTTTTTCC
>JBBQXO010000269.1:0-4890 GCA_038209595.1 Chitinophagales bacterium | reverse complement strand
AAATGAAGATGGTGTATTTTTCTGGACTATGCAAGGTATAAAACCAGCCCTATCTAAAATGGTAAGTACTCAATTTGCACAATGGTTGAAAGATAAATATGGTTCGTTGCAAGCAGCAGTAAATGCGTGGGGAAGCGATGCCGTTTTAAAAGATGATGATGTAGCAAATGAATTTGTGGTCTTGTATTCTATATACGAAATGACATTGGCGCAAACAAACGGTAAAGAAAAAAGGATAAAAGATCAGACAGAATTTTATGCGAGAAAGCAACGTGGCTTTTATGATGAAATGGTAAAGTATTATCGCTACGATTTGGGCTGTAAACAATTGACCAATGGTAACAACTGGCGCACTGCTTCTCAAAGCCGCCTGCTTGATGCAGAAAGGTGGAGCAACAGCACAGCGGATGTTATAGCATCCAATAAATATTTTGACCCACAACATACAGGACCCAATGATGGATGGAGAATAGACCCCGGCGATTTTTATGGAGCGCCCTCTGCATTAAAAAATCCGGCCGATTTACCTTTTAATCTGAAACATGTGAGCGGCCACCCCATGATGGTGACCGAAAGTGGCTGGAACCTGCCCAATAAATACCAAACTGAAGGATCACTGTTTGTAGCTGCATACGGCGGCCTTACTGGTTTGGATGCTTTTTTTTGGTTTATGCCAACAGCGGTAAATTTTAATCATGAGCCGTACTTTAAATTCGTTGACCTAGTTGGACAACACCCTTTAAGCAGGTGGAGTAACTCAACCCCTGGCGAAGTTGGCATGTTTCCGGCCAATGCTTTATTGCATCGGCTTGGTTATGTAAAAGCCGCCACTGCCGTAAAAGAGCAGCGTACCTTAACCAATATTTTTAACAGAGATGTACCTGAAATTTTTGAAGAAAAATCATTTGATCCGAATCGTGACTTTGAAATCAGCACAAAAAAGACGGACGAAAAAGCAACATTTTCTCCACTCACTTTTTTAACAGGCGGCGTTACCACAAGCTATGGCGGCAGTCTAGACACCGTGCAACTTTTAGTACCTGTTGATAAATTGATAAATAAAACTACACAACAAGTAATGTCCATCACAGGCCAACAAAAGTTAGATTACAAAAATGGCATTTTCACCCTCAATACACCAAAGGCAAAAGCGGTAAGTGGATTTTTAAATACGGTAAAAACGTTTCCCTTTGGCGATGTGCAAATACAATCTCAAAATGAATATGCAACCATTGAATTGGTAAGTATGGATGAAAAAGACATCAGCCAATCAGCAAAAATATTGTTGCAGACAGGTACTATATTTCGCCCCACCAATTGGGAGGAAACTGCCGCTGTTAAAGAGAAAGAAGGTAATAAAATAAAAGGCTTTACCATAAATAATACCGGCACCATGCCTTGGCTTGGTATGCCTTGCCTTGCAAGTGTAAGTATAAAAAATACCGTTATAAAAAAAGCGATTCAGTTAGATGCAGCAGGGTATGCGGTGAAAACATTGCCGCTACAAATTAAAAATGGGGTAGCTACACTGGTGCTGCCAAAAGATGCGTATTATATTTTGCTGGTTAAGTAATAATATTTAGTGGTATGATGCACTCGAACTGTCTGGTGCTAACCAGATGCAATTCGTTCGTAAACTGACGGAATACTTTCCTATGTTGGAAAGAGTACCCAACCAATCACTGCTTGAAGAAAATAATCTGGCATCAGCAGAAAGGATACAAGCAACGAGAGGTGATGATTATTTGCTAATATATTCTCCGGCCGGCAAAGCCTTTACAGTAAAAGCTGGTAAAATAAAAGGTAAGCATCTAAATGGCTACTGGTACAATCCCACCAACTGAGAAAAAACACCTGTAGCCGCTTTTAAAAACTCAATCTCAAAAAAATTCACTCCGCCAGCCGCAGGCTATTAGCAGGATTGGGTGCTGGCATATTTGATGCTGCAAAAAACTATATGAGCGAACCGGATTAATATGGAAATCAAACTGAGTAACCTGGTATAATTTACGCTGCGATTGTTGTATCAAGGCAATGTATTTTATGGAAATAGCACAAATTTTATCTTACATATTTTCACAACAACCTATTTCATTTTCCCCATGCTGTTGGCTCGTCTGTCATCTCAAAAATTAATTTTTCGCCATGGATAATATCATCGTGTGACAGGAATGGTTTGTCCACTGCCTTTCCATCGAGCGTTAGGGAACGTATATATTTATTTTTATCAGAAATATTATTGGCAATAATAACAAGTTGATGCTGCTTCCCTTCAACCAAATAATCAATTGTAATTTTTGGGAATTGCGGCGCACCTATTGCATAAATACCAGAACCCGGCGTAACAGGATAAAAACCCATCACACTGAAAATATACCAGGCACTCATTTGCCCGCAATCATCGTTTCCATTGATGCCATTAGGAAGGTTGCGGTAGTTAATAGTGGTATGTTTGCGGGCAAGCTCCTGCGCTTTCCACGGCTGCCCTGCATAATTATACAAATACAGGTAATGATGGCCAGGTTCGTTATCGTGCCGGTAATGGGCACTGTCAAAATTCTCGTCCAGCCTGGCAATAAATTTTTCTTTTCCGCCGAAGAGCTCTATGGTGCCGGGAATATCCTGCACGGCACCGAAGAGGTAGGTCCAGGGCGTGCCTTCTGTGAATGCTTCATCAATATTCTTATCCCAGTTGCCATTAGCCAGCTTGGGCAACAGAAACCGGTCTTCTTTTTTGTAAAGGTTCTTATAATTTTTTGACCACTCAGTAAGCTTTGTATAATCATCCGTTTTCCCTAATACTTTTGCAACTTGTGCAATGGCATAATCGTCAATGCCATACTCTACTGTTCGAGAAACTGATTCTGTTTTTTTATCGCCGGGCACATATCCCAGGGAATGGTAAAACGCCAGGCCAGCTCTTCCTTCAAAACAATCCCATGGCTGCCTGTCACGAAAAGGATTACCAGGCACATCACAATCGGTGGGATGAAAGGCATTTTTGTGCATGGCCTCATAAGCAAGATTTACATCATAGCCTTTAAAGCCTTTTACAAATGCATCAGCAATCACGGCATCGGCATGGGTGCCAATCATAATATTGGTTTCGGCAGGATTGGGCCACAAGGGTAGCCAACCTCCTTCTTTGTAGGATTGCAACAAAGAACTAATAAAATCATTAACTCGTTCGGGTTGTGAAAATATAAACAACGGGTGGGCAGCCCGGTAGGTATCCCACAAAGAATAATCAGTGTATGCTATACCGTTATGAATGGTATCATCAAAGGCACTGTAATAACGTCCGTATTCAGAAAAAATTCTTGGGAATAATAAAGTATGATACAAAGCGGAATAGAAAATGGATTTCTGTTCGGTAGTAGCCCCTTCCAATTTAAACCGCTGCAGGCTTTGCTGCCAATGCTGTTTTGTTTGCGCTGCCACAGCATCTAAATCCCATCCCGGAATTTCTGTTTCAAGATTTTGCTTTGCCTGTTCCAAACTGATGAATGAGGTAGCAATTTTTACCAGCACCACTTCATTTCTTTTGGTGGAAAAACTGATGTAAGCACCTACCCTTTTACCTGCGGTGATAGCTGTGTCTGCGGGATGAATGCCTTCGTTATCCCAGGTACCAAAGGCATTTATTTTTTTTCTGAAGCGGATAACAAAATATCCCTTAAAATTTTTAAGTGCCGGAGCAATATCAAAACTTACCCGGTCGGGATTGTAGCCAGTTATTTCATTATTCAATTCATCGTAACGTATATAAGCTTTGATGGCTTTGGTGCGGCTATCAATACAATTGGCATCCTTGTGCCACGGTTCACTAATTTCGGGAATATTGAGAGCCTGCACAACAAGGTGCGCCTGCTTAGCTGCCGGAAAAGTAAACCGCAAAATGCCTGCTCTTTCAGTAGCGGCCAATTCAGTTTTTATTATTTCATTTTTTTTTGTACTCATCAAAACCGAATAATATTGCGGTTTTACTATTTCATTTTTATGTGAAAAAGATAATTTTCTTTCTTCAGGTAACACTTTTAAATCCCCCAGCACCGGCATTACCGATACGTAGCCATAATCGCCCATCCAAATGGTAGGTTGATGGGTAGCGATAAAACCTTGAATGCTGCTGTCCTCATACAGGTAAGGCATGCGACCAATATAATTCTGGTTGGTTTGCGGGGCAAAATTGGTCATAGCAAAGGGTGGCCCTACCGAAGGGATAATACCTCCTACCCCATTTGCAGCAGTACCTATGTAGGTGTTTACATAGTCAACCTGCTGCAGGCTTTTACTCTGACAAAATGAATTACTGATTAAGAATAGAAAAAAACAACTATTAATAAATTTACACATCATATTTTTTTTAAATTTTACGTTACCCCTTTACTTAATAATGCTTTAATACTATGGTCATAACCTATATAAATAAGAATTCGCCCCATATATTTTAAGCAGGAATGCCATAACAACATCCAAGCCATGTACATATTTCATAAATAAAATCCAACGTCGTATTAAATTAACATACATCATTCTCGCTTACATTGGCTAACTCAACAAAATAAGATGCTCCGCCACAAATAATTAAAATTCCCTGCAGTATTTAATCTTTTCATTCTTAACATCGTTAAAAAAATAAGCAGATTGATCGCATATATGGCGCATTATTGCAAAATATTATCAGTCCTTGAAATTTACAGGCAACCGTATACTCAAGTTTTCCCATGACATGATAATATTAAAATCTATTGACCGGCGATTTACCCTTTTTATTTCATAGGTAAGGCGCTGAACAAGTTTGTTTGTTTTAACCGGTTTTATGGTTACCCTGACAATATCATCTTTAGCATCGTAGTCATCTGCCAGGTGCTGCTGGTAATTTTTATT